>JANNXN010000089.1:0-6727 GCA_031409595.1 Rhodobiaceae bacterium | reverse complement strand
TACCTGGGGCTGGATTGCGCCGCCACGGAGTTTTTCAAGAACGGCGTTTATGATTACGAAGGCGAGGGCAAGAAGCGCTCAATTTCGGAGCAGGCTGCCTATCTTGCCAAGCTGGCCAAGGATTTTCCGATTATCTCGATTGAAGATGGCATGTCGGAAGATGACTGGGATGGCTGGAAGCAGATTACCGATTTGATCGGCAAGACGCACCAGCTCGTGGGTGATGACTTGTTTGTGACGAATACCGCGCGCCTGAAGCGCGGCATTACTGAATACATTGCCAATTCCATTCTGGTCAAGGTCAATCAGATTGGCTCGCTTACTGAAACATTGGAGGCGGTTGAGATGGCGCACAAGGCGGGCTATACCGCTGTGATGTCGCATCGTTCGGGAGAAACCGAGGATTCAACGATTGCCGACCTTGCTGTTGCCACAAATTGCGGCCAGATCAAGACGGGCTCGCTGGCACGGTCTGACCGGTTGGCGAAATATAACCAGTTGTTGCGTATTGAAGAAGAACTAGGGACACAGGCGCAATATGCCGGGGCAACCATCCTCAAATCATAAGTCATCGAAGTATACCGGCGTCCATTTGGTGGCCACAAGTTTTGCGGCCATCGCTGGCGTTGCCATTGCGGCTTACCAGACATTGATGCCAGGTGCCGCACCGCAGCAGCCGGTGCAGGTGACCGTTGTGCAATCGCCTGTGGTGGAGGCGGAAGTTCCGGTTTCAACAAAGACTGATGCGCTGGCGGCAGTGCCCTATGACCTGGGGCAGGGCGCGCAGTTTTCTGCCGCTCTCAAGGATGGCTCGGAGCAGCGTTACAATTTCATTGAATTGTTTGACAGCAAACCTGAAACCAGCCTGGCGATTTCAACGCCAGATCATGAGATCAATGTTCTGGTGCGGTTTGCCGGAGATGCTGCCCAGCCGGTGACAGCGATTGAATATGTGCCGCCACCGCAAAGTGAAGGTGCTGCGGCCACTGTTCTCGATGTGATGGTTTTGCCGGAGCCGCTATTGGAAACCGCGGGCAATGCCATTCAAAGTTTCTCACTCCAAACGACTCCGGGGAAGCAGACATTTGCGATACCTGCCGACGCCCAAGGCAAGGCGCTGTGGCTGCGGATTGCAGGACCAACAGATGAACCCAACATTGCAGTTGGAGATTTCAGAATATTAAAATGACAGTCGCTCTGCGGACTTTTGGGTCCGGAAGGCGCGGGTAATTCATTCTGCCTAATTTATGGTATTTCCAGCATTGCCAGAGCTGGCTGCACCCGGACTTGGATCGTTGCCAGCGGACGCGCTGTCGGGGCGTGAACCGCCTGCATCGTTACCGCTATCGACATTGCCATTTCCCGAGTTGTTGTTTCCACCGGAATTGGCCGCATCTTTGCGGGGTGGGGTGCGTGTAGGCGTTGTGATGCAAGCGTCCAAGGTACCGTCTTTGTTTGTTGAACAATTGGTTTCGCTGCTGCTCGTGGTGCAAGAGAGTGTGTTGTCGCCCCCATCAATTTGCCCACCTGAGTTTTCACATGCTCGGATGAACGACGCGCCAGATACGTTGTTCGGGAAACTTACTTTGGAGCCTTTTTTTCCTGCATCGGCCATGGACGTTGTGGTGGCCAGCAAGACGAAGGCGAGTATCAAAATGCGGTTCATGTTATTTCCTTTCGGGTTCAAGAGGGTTGTGAGTAGTTCTGTTACCCGCCAGAATATGGCCGCTCACGTGAACACCGGAGGACGCCGACGTTCATCCGCAGTTCATTGGAAAAACCTCGCAAGACAAAGCAGCTTCACTAAAGCATAGCACTTTCAAACGATTGCACGTTTTTCTCGTCAGCATAATCGTTAAAACACAAGGGATGTTGGTGGCTTTGCCTTAACCACATTCAAGGATTTTGAATACCGTGCCGTTCAATGCGGCGACTATTGTGATCAGGCTATCGTCGAGGCTACGTCGTGCAGGGTTGTGCGGGCCAGCGATGTGGAGAGCGCGTCTTCGGCGGCGCGGAAAGGCTCCACCAGAATTTTCTTCATGTGGGCGGCGACCGGGCACTTTGAGTCCGTATCGATCTTGTGCATGCGGAAAACCGCATCATCTTCGACGGCATTATAGATATCGGCGAGCGTAATGCCTGAGGGCTGCCGATCAAGTTGAAAACCGCCAGAGCGGCCGGAAGTGGACCTGACCAGCTTGGCTCTCTCCAATTCGGCCATCAGTCTACGGATGACAACCGGATTTGTTTGAACACTGCTGGCAATCATGGACGAGCAGACCGGACCCTCTTTTCCAAAACGGGCCAGTACGCTCAGGGCATGAATTGCCACCACAAAACGACTGCTCGATAACATTGCATTTCACCTTCCCTTTGAGATGGTGGTATTTACCCCAGAAATCAAGAATTACATAGTGTCATCTGTTTACGGATCATTAACCGATTCGGATGAATTTGGCGTGCAGGAAGGTGGTCGTCCATGCGTGTTCACAAATTTGATGTTGCGGTAACCTGCGCTTGCATCACTTTACTCTGCTACTTTGCGTGGCATGCCCTGGAGGGGCCTCGGGGACTTAACTACCGCAATGCCCTAGCGCTAAAATCAGACGACATCACGGGGGAATTGATGGAGATCAGCGCACAGCGGTCAATTTTGGAGGGCCGGGTCGGGCTGCTTCGACCTGAATCCCTGGATCCGGACCTGCTGGACGAATTGGCAAGGGTGACGCTTGGGGTTGCCAAGCCCACTGAGCTGATCGTGGTTTTGGACCCCTGATTTCTGAATGAAATCCATGCGATAAACCATATTTCAGTTAATCTTGTAAAAAGTAAGTAATCTCAAACGGTTAGTGCTATATAACCTCCCATATATTCGGCGGGAGAATATCAATGGCGGTCAAATCAGCCTATATCGCACGCAAGGAAACCAAAGCCCAGAAGGCTGAGCGAATAGCCCAGAAGAACAGCGGGTTCACTTCTGAAGAAGAGCTCAAAGCCTATAAGGACATGTTGCTCATCCGCCGCTTTGAAGAAAAGGCGGGGCAACTCTACGGCATGGGTTCCATTGGCGGGTTCTGCCATCTCTACATTGGCCAGGAAGCCGTGGTGGTCGGCATGCAGATGGCGGCCAAAGAGGGCGACCAGCTCATCACATCCTATCGTGACCATGGACACATGCTGGCTTGTGGCATGGATGCCAAAGGCGTTATGGCCGAGCTCACCGGCAGGCGCGATGGATATTCTCGCGGCAAGGGCGGCTCCATGCACATGTTCAGCCGTGAGAAGCAGTTTTTTGGCGGGCACGGAATCGTCGGCGCGCAGGTGCCGCTGGGAGCAGGGCTTGCCTTTGCCAACAAGTATCGCGGCAATGACCATGTGTCGATGACGTATTATGGCGATGGCGCCGCCAACCAGGGCCAGGTTTACGAGACATTCAACATTGCCGCAGTCTGGGGCCTTCCGGTTATTTTCATCATTGAGAACAACCGCTATGCGATGGGCACATCAGCGCCGCGTTCCACTGCCAAGCCAGAGCATTTGGGAGCGCGCGGGGAAGCGTTTGGCATTCCCTCCGAACAGGTTGACGGGATGGATGTGCGCGCCGTGAAGGAAGCGGGTGACCGCGCTGTGGAGCATTGCCGTTCTGGTCAAGGGCCCTATATTCTGGAAATGATGACATACCGTTATCGTGGTCATTCCATGTCGGATCCGGCCAAGTATCGCGCCAAGGAAGAAGTGCAGAAAATGCGCGAAGAGCATGACCCCATTGAACAGGTGAAGGCCCGCATTCTGAAATCCGGGTTTGCGACCGAAGATGATTTGAAAAAGATCGATGCGGACATTCGCGTTGTGGTGACGGAAGCAGCGGATTTCGCGGTGGCCAGTCCGGAACCGGATGTTTCCGAACTCTACACAGACATTTACAAAAGCGCTTAAGAGCAGGGACAAAACACATGCCTAACATTCTCATGCCTGCTCTTTCGCCCACGATGGAAGAGGGAAAGCTTTTGAAGTGGCTCAAGAAGGTTGGCGACAACATCAAGTCTGGCGATGTGCTGGCGGAGATTGAGACTGACAAGGCCACCATGGAAGTGGAAGCTGTTGATGAGGGTATTCTCTCGGCGATTTTGGTTGCTGAGGGAACTGAGAATGTAAAGGTGAATACGGCGATTGCGGTGATTGGCGAGGCTGATGCCAAGGTGTCCTTCGAGACGCCCGCTGCGCGGGCTCCTCAGGATGAGGGTAGTATTAAACCTCACCCTGAGGTGGTGGCGCAGCCACCCTCGAAAGGCCCTGAGCTCCGTGACCCGGAAATTCCTGAAGGCACTGAGATGGTTTCGATGACGGTGCGCGAGGCGATCCGGTCTGCCATGTCGGAAGAAATGCGCCGGGATGGCGATGTGTTTTTGCTGGGCGAGGAAGTGGGCGAATATCAGGGCGCTTACAAAATCAGCCAGGGCATGCTGGAAGAATTTGGCCCGAACCGCGTGATTGATACGCCCATCACTGAACATGGTTTTGCAGGCATTGCCACAGGTGCGGCCTTTGCGGGCCTCAGACCCATCGTTGAATTCATGACCTTCAATTTCGCCATGCAGGCGATTGACCACATCATAAATTCGGCGGCGAAAACCCTTTATATGTCGGGCGGGCAAATGGGTTGCCCCATAGTTTTCCGTGGGCCCAATGGTGCGGCAGCGCGCGTGGGCGCCCAACACAGCCAGGATTATGCCGCGTGGTATTCACAAATTCCCGGCCTCAAAGTGGTGATGCCCTATTCGGCGGCTGATGCCAAAGGCCTGATGAAATCTGCCATCCGCGATCCAAACCCGGTGATCTTTCTGGAGAATGAAATTCTTTATGGCAAGAGTTTCGAGGTGCCAAAGCTTGATGACTGGACTGTGCCCATTGGCAAGGCGCGCGTGGCGCGGGTTGGAAAGCATGTCACCATCGTGTCGTTTGGCATTGGCATGACCTATTCGCTCGCTGCTGCCGACAAGCTTGCGGCGGAAGGCATTGAAGCGGAAGTGATTGATCTTCGCACCATTCGCCCCATGGACATTGCCACGGTGATCGAAAGTGTCAAAAAAACCAACCGCTGCGTTGCGGTGGAGGAGGGTTATCCGCAATTCTCGGTCACCTCCGAAATTGCCGCCCAAGTTATGACATACGCCTTCGATTATCTCGATGCGCCGGTTGCCCGTGTTGCTGGCAAAGACGTGCCGATGCCCTATGCTGCTAATCTTGAAAAACTGGCGCTCCCCAATGCAGACGAAGTGGTGGCCGCTGTGAAGGGAGTTCTTTATGTCTGATCACGATCATCACCACCATGACCACAGCCACGATACCCATCCCCATCAGCTGCAGCCGCCGCATGAGGTTTTTCACAGCCCGCAATCGGGCGAGATCATGCGCGCCTGGATTGTTGATGGCGGGTTGTCGCTGTCACTGAACGCCATGGCTTTCGGCAAGGCTGAAGTCTGGGGCCATGTGCTGGCTGGAATGGCGGTGCAGCTTGCCTCGTCATGCGAAGAAGCCGGTCACGGAACCCTTGCCGGAAACCTGGAAGAAATCCGCAAGAATCTTGTGGGCGACCTCGCCAAGGCGGCAGCGAAATATTCTCCATTGTCGGTAAAGTCATAAGAGAGAACCACCATGCCCGTGCAAATCCTGATGCCAGCTCTTTCGCCTACGATGGAAAAGGGCAAGCTTGCCAAGTGGCTGAAGAAAGAGGGCGATAAGGTGAAGTCTGGCGATGTGCTGGCGGAGATCGAAACCGACAAGGCGACGATGGAAGTTGAAGCCATCGATGAGGGAACCTTGGGCAAGATACTGGTCGCTGAAGGCACCGATGATGTTTTGGTGAATGCGCCGATTGCGATTATTTTGGGCGAAGGGGAAACTGCGGCTGATATCAAGCAACCCTCTCCCCTCGTGGGAGAAGGTCCGAAGCCTGCGCAGCAGGCGCAGGGGGAGCGGGGCCTTTCTCCTGCTGCAAGCGCCCCCTCTCCCGGCGCTGCCGCGCCACCCTCCCCCACGAGGGGGGAGGGCAATGGCAGAATATTCGCATCACCTCTTGCGCGCCGCATTGCCAAGCAGAAGGGCGTCGATCTTTCTGCAGTGAAAGGTTCTGGCCCGCATGGCCGTGTGGTTTTGAAGGATGTTGAAAACGCTAAGTCGGGTGTGACGGCATCTGGGAAAATTGCAGCAATGCCACATGGCATGTCAGACGATGCGGTGCTCAAGCTGTTCGAGGCGGGCTCCTATGACCTCATTCCGCATGACGGCATGCGCAAGACCATTGCGCGCCGCTTGACGGAATCGAAACAGACGGTTCCGCATTTTTATGTGACGGTTGATTGCGTGCTCGAGAATCTCGTTGCACTGCGCGAGCGTTTGAACCTGCAGGCACCCAAGGACAAGGACGGCAAGCCCCTGTGGAAAATCTCGGTCAATGATTTCATCATCAAGGCATTGGCGATGGCATTGGTGAAGGTACCGGATGCCAATGTTTCCTGGACGGACAATGCCATGGTGAAACACCATCACGCCGATGTGGGCGTTGCTGTTTCTATTCCGGGCGGCCTGATTACGCCGATCATCCGCAAAGCCGAAACCAAGGGCCTTGCCCAGATTTCGATTGAGATGATGGACTATGCCGCGAGAGCCCGCACCCGCAAACTCAAGCCCGAAGAATATACCGGCGGATCAACCTCGGTTTCCA
>JANNXN010000088.1:0-10450 GCA_031409595.1 Rhodobiaceae bacterium | reverse complement strand
AAGGCCCGTGAACCAGAAATCGCCATCGCAGTGTTTGACCGCAGCATGGAACTGTCGCGCGCCGCCGCTGACATTGTGGACGAGAAAGCCAAATTCGTTTTAGTTGAGGGAAATTACCTTCTGCTCAATCAGCCCCCATGGAATGGCCTTCGCCAGTTGTTTGATTTTTCAATTTATCTGAATGTACCCATTGAAGAACTCGAACGCCGCCTGATCAAGCGCTGGCTCGATCACGGCTTCGATATGGACTACGCCACCAACTGGATCGCCAGCAACGACATCCACAACATCCGCGAAGTCATAGCCAACAGTTCAAAAGCCGATCTGACGGTTTGATCAACTCTCTCGTGCCAATCGGGCCAACACCGCAATTTTCAGCCGCAATGCGTCAGCCTCAAGAACCGGCTCCTGAAACTCTAGCCGCAAGGTCTGTTCACCGTTGTTGAGATCGCATCCATCAGGATCGAGGGCAGCAACACGCCAGTTTCCCGGCCCTGCCTTCAGCAGCTTCCTAGCGATGAGTTGCACCGCATCCAGGTGATCGTCATTCATCTCGGCAATGGCGGAAACCTCAATCGCTTCCATATCCGGCACCGCCGGAAATACCTGGTTAGCAGCCAATGTCTCAATCCGCCCAAATCCTGCAACCCCATGGACCCGTGACGGCTCCATCCGCCAGAATGAGAAATCCGCGAAATCCACATACAATTGCGCTTCCGGGTGCCTCGCCAGAAAGCGCCGCCGCAAGCCTTCATCGTCGATCCGCTCAAATCGCCCCAGCACAGTCACCCGCGGTCCCACCAGGACATCGCCCACGGGCGGCAGCTCGGCAACCAGGATGCTAGCCCTCGGATCCTTCTCGAGGTTCTGGCTATGCCAGGCCAGCCTGGAAATCAGCAGGATTGGCCTCCCCGCCACATCGGTGGCCACATTGGCAAGCGAACCAAAAGGCGCTCCGTCATCATGAGAAGATGTTGATAATGAACAATTTCTAACCTTTCGGAGGAGCTGCCGCATGGCGTTCCCCGTAAAGCCTTTTTGGCCCGATTTCATTGGCTCTCGCATTCTGTGCCCAAACCTCCTAAGCTGCCTGCCACAATTTGTTCTAGTTTTGCCCTTAGGGCCAACCCTGGAAACAACAACGGATGAACATGAAAATGCCGATGATTGCACTGGTTGACGACGATCGCAATATTCTAACTTCCGTTGGAATGGCGCTGGAAGCAGAGGGCTATTCCGTCCAGAAATATAATGACGGGGCAGCAGCACTGCAGGGCCTGACCGACACGCCGCCTGACATGGCAATTTTTGACATCAAGATGCCGCGCATGGACGGCATGGAATTGCTCCGCCGCATTCGCCAGAAAACCGACCTGCCGGTGATCTTCCTCACCTCAAAGGATGACGAAATTGATGAGCTTTTCGGCCTCAAAATGGGCGCCGACGATTTTATCAAGAAGCCGTTTTCGCAGCGCCTGCTGGTTGAGCGGGTGAAAGCCGTTTTGCGCCGCGCGAGCGCCAGGGACGGCACCGCACCGCCTACCGATGCAGCCAAGGTTATCGAACGCGGCAAGCTTGCCATGGACCCGGACCGCCATTCCTGCACCTGGGAGGGAAGGCCCGTGACATTGACCGTCACCGAGTTCCTCATTCTGCAGTCCCTCGCTCAAAGGCCGGGCATCGTGAAAAGCCGCGACGCGTTGATGGATGCAGCCTATGATGACCAGGTCTATGTGGATGACCGCACCATCGACAGCCACATCAAGCGGTTGCGCAAGAAATTCAACCAGGTTGATGCGGCTTTTGACGGGATTGAAACGCTGTATGGTGTTGGCTATCGTTTCAAGGAACAATAGACCCGGATAAAGCGAGCCCCAATGAGGGTGACAGATGCTCGATAAGATCACAGCAACTGAAGCCCAAAATCGCATCGAGAGCGATGAGGGTTCTGATGTTGAGTATGTGCCGCCACCTGTTGCCGGGCGTCACGGGCTATTGCATCGGTTTGCCCCCCAGCGCCTGACCAGCCGCATCGTCTTGCTGAATCTCGTAGGCCTCGTTGTTCTGGTCGTTGGAATTATCTATTTCAACCAGTTCCGCCAGGGCCTGATTGATGCCCGCGTCGAAAGCCTGACCATTCAGGCGCAGATTATTTCAGCAGCCATCGCGGGTTCCGCCAATGCCGACACAGGCTCAATCGTCATCAACCCTGACTCACTTGATGACAGCGCGGACCCGGCAGCGCTCGAAGCTGATCAATTCGACAATCTGGACTTTCCCATCAACCCCGAAACCACTGGCCCTGTGCTGCGCCGCCTGCTGGCAAACTCGACCATCCGTGGCCGGATCATCGATCCGGAGGGTAATCTCGTGGTTGACAGCCGGTTTCTCTATGGCGGCGGCGATATCGTTCAGTCTGAACTGAAGCCGCCTGAAAGCGATGACTCGTTTTTCCTGTTTCGCTGGTGGAATGCTGCCTATGACTGGTTCTTTGCCTATGACTATCCGGTCCAGCGCGAATACAGTCTCGACAATGGCAGAGACTTTCCCGAAGTTGCCGCGGCCCTGAACGGAGCGGCTGTCAGCGTTGTTCGCCTCGATGAAAAGCGCGACATCATCATTTTGGTCTCAGTCCCGGTGCAAAAATTCAGGGCTGTGCTCGGCGCACTCGTGCTGTCAACCTCGGGCGGCGAGATTGACAATGTGCTGCGCGCCGAACGCCGCGTTGTCTTGCTGACATTCGGCTTTGTGGCGCTGGTGACAATCCTGCTGTCGGTGTTGCTCGCGGGCACCATTGCCGAACCGATCCGCAGGCTTTCCGCCGCAGCCGAGCGCGTCCGGCGCGGCGTTAATACCCGCGTCGAAATTCCGGATTTCACCTCACGGCGCGATGAGATCGGCCACTTGTCGGGCGCACTGCGTGACATGACAAATTCACTCTATAACCGGATCGATGCCATCGAAGCTTTCGCGGCCGATGTCAGCCACGAACTGAAAAACCCCCTGACGTCGCTCCGCAGCGCTGTGGAAACTCTGGCCATGGTGAAAACCGATGAACAGCGGGCCCGCCTGGTGGAAATTGTCAAGCATGATGTACGAAGACTGGACCGCCTCATTTCCGATATTGCCGATGCCTCCAGGCTTGATGCGGAGCTGGCGCGAACCGAAACGCATCCCGTCGATGTGGCAAGACTGTTGGGCGCGATCTGTTCCCTGGCCAATGAGACCCGAAAAAATCAGCTGGCCGAGATTGCACTTCATGTGAGTCCACCGCCCAGCACCATGAATCCGGCCCGTGCCTATGTGGTTCTTGGCCATGATTCAAGGTTAAGCCAGGTCTTCAGAAATCTTCTGGATAACGCCCGCTCTTTCACCGCCGAAAACACCAAGATAGCTGTAAGGGTTCGCCGCAATGGTGCTGATGTCGAAGTGCGCGTCGAAGATTCGGGCCCCGGCATCAGGCCCGACAATCTTGAGCGCGTCTTTGACAGGTTTTATACCGACCGTCCCGAAGGCTCGTTTGGCAAAAATTCCGGCCTTGGTCTCGCCATCTCAAAGCAGATCATTGACGCGCACAAGGGTTTGATCTGGGCTGAGAACAGATACGGCCATGCCCAGATCGGTTTCGAGAGGCCCGTATTGGGAGCACGCTTTGTGGCGCGCCTGCCAGCCGTCCCCGATGACTGGCAACCGTCGGAAGCAAGTTGATGACACAGCCGGAGGTAACGCTTCACGCCACCTGCCTCGCTGTGGCAGGCAAGGGCGTGCTGATCATGGGTCCACCCGGTTTTGGCAAATCTTCGTTTGCCCTCAGGCTCATTGACCAGCCGGGTTACGGGATTTCCAATGAACTGATGATGGCCAGGCTGGTGGCTGACGACCAGGTTCGTATCCTCCGTCGAGGCAATGAATTGATGGCTTCGGCTCCGGGCCCACTCAGGGGAAAGCTGGAAATTCGCGGTCTTGCCATCGTGGACTTGGAAAGCCTGCCAGAGATTTCTCTGTCCCTGGTGGTGCAATTGCAGCCTGCTGACAAAATCGAGCGCCTGCCCGAAGGTGCGAGTTTTGACGTTCTGGGAATTGCGTTGCCGCTGGTCGAAATCGACCCGCAAGCCGCCTCAGCTTGCGCACGCCTTCGTGCCGCATTGAGTTGGCTGGAATGATTTGCGAAAGAGTTGCACCATGGCGAAGTTAGGGGCAAAATACGGCAAATGATGAGTCTTTCCATTGCAATGTGCACGGCGCTAGTTTTCCGATGATAGGTCTCGTGCTGGTTACCCATGGCCGCCTGGCTGAGGAATTTGTTCATGCGCTTGAACACGTCGTTGGCCGCCAGGAATTTCTGAAAGCGGTCTCAATCGGCCCTGACGACAAGATGGAAACCCGCCGCACTGATATAGCAGCAGCGGTCAAGGCTGTGGATACCGGAGAAGGCGTCATCATCCTGACCGACATGTTTGGCGGCACGCCGTCCAATCTGGCCATTTCGCTGCTGGAGGAGGGCCGTGTTGAAGTGGTAGCAGGGCTGAATCTACCCATGCTGGTCAAGCTCGTGCGGGTGCGCAAGGATTCAAACCTGCATAAATGTGCCGCCGCCGCCCAGGACGCTGGCCGCAAATACATCAACATAGCCAGTCAAATCCTGGGGGATTGATGGCGGCTCTGGTCAAGGAAATAGCCATCATCAACCAACGGGGACTGCATGCGAGAGCCTCCGCCAAATTCGTGAAATGCGCCGAAGGCTTTAACGCCAATATTCTGGTGAGCCGCGATGGCCACACGGTGCCTGCGACGTCCATCATGGGACTCATGATGCTGGCGGCGGCCATGGGAACCTCAATCAGCGTGGAAGCCTCAGGTCCCGAAGCCGAAAAAGCAATCCTGGCGCTCGAGGCTCTTGTCGGGTCAAAGTTTGACGAAGACTAAATTATTTTCTTGTACGCCGGCAGCGTCAAGAAAGTTTCGAAATTCCTTGACGTCGACATCGTTTTAAAAATGTTGACGGCCTCCTTGAAACGGCCTTTCGCAAAGGCAACTTCGCTCACTTCCTTCTTTACCTGCTGCATTTCTTCCGCAATGCATCTGTCAAAAAACTTGCGCGTAACCTTGGCGCCGGTATCAAGTGTTGCGCCAAATTTCAACCATTGCCAAATTTGCGAACGCGAGATCTCCGCCGTCGCTGCATCCTCCATCAGGTTATAAATCGGCGCCGCACCGCGGCCACGCAGCCAGGATTCAATATACTGCACGCCCACGCGAATATTCTCGCGAAAGCCCGCCTCGGTTTTTGTGCCCCGGTGGACTTCCAGCAATTGTTTCTGTCCAACCACCACGTCATCCCGCTTCACGTAAAGCTGGTTTGGCGTCGGCATCATCTCGTTGAACACTTTCATGGCGACCGGCACCAAATCAGGATGCGCCACCCAGGTGCCATCATGGCCATTGCGGGCTTCACGCTCCTTGTCAGCCCTGACTTTTTCCAACGCGGCTTCATTGGCGAGATAGTCTTTGCGATTTGGAATTTGTGCCGCCATGCCGCCCATCGCAAAGGCCGAGCGCTTATGGCAGGTCTTGATCAGCAGTGCCGAATAGGCCGCCAGAAAGGCTTTTGACATCACAACTTGCGAACGATCGGGCAGAACGTATTTCTTGTTTGACGCAAATGTCTTGATGAACGAAAAAATGTAGTCCCAGCGCCCGCAGTTGAGGCCTGCCATGTGATCGCGGAGCTCAAAGATGACCTCGTCCATTTCAAACGCGGCCGGCAAGGTCTCGATTAGCACCGTGGCCTTGATCGAGCCCAAGGGTAAACTCAGGTAGCTCTGCGCATAGACAAAGACGCTATTCCACAACCGGGCTTCCAAATGACTTTCCATTTTGGGCAGGTAGAAATAGGGCCCCGAGCCATGCGCCATCGCCAGTTTGGCATTATGAAAGAAATACAGGCCAAAATCGAAGAGGCCACCCGAAATGGTTTTTCCATCAACCTGAACATGGCTTTCCGGCAGGTGCCAGCCGCGCGGCCGCACCATCAAAACCGCGGGTTTCTTGCCCAGAACATAATGTTTTCCCGTATCCGGATCCGTATGCTCCATCCCGCCTGACCAGCGGTCATGCAAATTAATCTGTCCGCGGATCATGTTGTCCCATGTCGGTGAATTGGAATCCTCAAAATCCGCCATGAAAACGCGCGCACCCGAATTCAGCGCATTGATCACCATCTTGCGGTCGGTGGGTCCGGTGATTTCAACCCTGCGATCTTGCAAATCAGCGGGGATCGGCGCCACAGTCCAAGCGCCGTCACGAATGGATTTTGTTCCAGGCAAGAAATCTGGCAGCTCACCCCGGTTGAAGCGTTTTGTCCTGGCCACTCGAAGTTCTAGCAATCGCTGCCGTTCCGCTTCGAATTTTCGGTGCAACTCGGCCACAAAAGTGAGCGCGGCAGGCGTTAGAATGCGCGCATATTCCGGCAGCATCTTCGCCTTGAGTGCAATGCCTGCAGGCAGTTTGGCCATGTACTCAAGTCCCCATCTTCAAAAATTTTAATTTTGCCGGTTGCGGCCCCCCTGTGGCCCAATCCAGCAGTTCAATCGTGTGCAAAATTGGAATATTCGTGCCCGAAGCAATCTGCGTGATGCAGCCAATATTTCCAGTGGCAATCACTTGGCAATTGGTGGACGTGATATTTGCAATCTTGCGGTCTCTGAGTTGCGTGGCAATTTCGGGCTGCATGATATTGTAAATACCAGCTGACCCGCAGCAGAGATGGCCTTCTGGCACATCATGAACTTCAAATCCAGCCCGCCGCAAAAGCGTTTGCGCCTGGTTCCCCAGCTTCTGGCCATGCTGCATGGAGCAGGCCGAATGATAGGCTATTTTCAGTCTTCGCGGGGTGGCTGGCAGATCCAGCCCTCCCAAAAATTCCACCACATCCCGGGCCTTGGCGCTGATGGCCGCAGCTTTCGCGGCATAGGCGGGCTCAAGCCGCAGCATGAACCCATAATCCTTGATGGTTGTGCCACAGCCAGATGCCGTAACAATCACCGCGTCGACGTTGGCAGCCGTCCATTGGTCAACCGAGCGGCGGGCGCGTGAAAGGCTATCGGCTTCAAGCCCCATATGATGTGTGAGCGAGCCGCAACAGGCCTCTTCAGCGCTCACCACAACTTCAAAGCCAAATCTTGTGAGCAGCCGAATGGTGGCCGCGTTGATGGCGGGATCAATAACGCTTTGCACGCATCCCATGAGCAACGCGACGCGGCCGCGTCTTGAACCTTGCGCCGGATAAGTGCCGGGAGCGCCCAATTTTTCATCCACGGCGGAACTGGCCGGAACCAGTGCCATGAGCCCCGCAATCCGTGTCATGCCGAGCGCCGCAATCAGTTTTGTGAATGGTCTTGCAATACGCGCAAACGCCAGCGCTGTTCCAAACAATCTTGGTCGCGGCATCGTATGAGCCAGAACGCTTCGCAGCAAGCGTTCAAACAGGGGCCGCCTGTAGGTTTCCTCCACATGCACCCGCGCCTGATCAATCAAATGCATGTAATTGACACCCGATGGACACGTCGTCATGCACGAGAGGCAGGACAGGCAGCGATCAATGTGCTTGACGGTTTCAGGGCTCGCCGGCTCGTTTTTCTCCAGCATGTTCTTGATCAGGTAAATGCGTCCGCGCGGGCTGTCCAGTTCATCGCCGAGCAATACATAAGTGGGACAGGTCGCCGTGCAGAAACCGCAATGCACGCAGGTGCGCAGGATCTTGTTGGCCTCAGCCGTATGTGGATTTTTCAGTTGTTCGGGTGTGAAATTTGTCTGCATGGGTTCATCTATCTCTATACATGCGGCCAAAATTCAAGACGCCTGTGGGGTCAAACGAGGTCTTCACGCGAGAGCTGAGGGTGGCCAGTGGTGCAGGTTGGGTTTGAAACACATCCACACGCGCCCGCACCGCTTCTGGAGCACGAACAAGTGTTGCATGTCCAGAATCAAAACTGCCGCGAATGACGGAAGCTGACGCATCGTCACTTGCTGGAACCGAAAGCCAGATCAACCCGCCTGCCCAATCAAAAAAATACTTTGTGTCCGTGTGCCGCGAAATCCGGGCAACGATGTCAGCCCCCTCTGAGGGTGTAACCGACAGCTTCCAAACGCAGCGTTTAGGCTCATTGCAAAGGGCATGAACATCCCGCACGGCAATCCATTGGGCGCGGGATTTCTTGTTCGGCAACAGGTCAACCGTTCCAAACTCTTTAAGCAAGCCTGCAAGCTTGTCGCGCCGGTAAATCACCGATGGTCCTATGCCTTCAAGCCGCAGCAGGGTTTGTTGACCTGGCAAGTGTGCGGCTCCCGAAACCTCGCAGGACGATTGCATGGCAAGGCTCATCGCCCGAATGGCCCGCCCGTCATCAAGCCCGTTCAAAACCAGTGTTTCCTCGGTCTCTGCCGCAGGCAAGACTTTCATGGTAATCCGCGTGAGGGCAACCAATGTGCCGTAGGACCCCACCATCAGCTTGGCGAGGTCAAAGCCCGTCACATTCTTGACCACGCGTCCACCCGCCTTGAATATTTCTCCGCGCCCCGAAACGCCCGAAAACCCCAGAATATGATCGCGCGCAGCGCCTGCCTTGATGCGCCGTGGGCCAGATAATCCGCAGGCAATCAATCCACCCAGTGTGCCATTGTTGTTGGAGCCCAGAAGCTTCGCATAATCCGGCGGCTCAAAGGCCAGCTGCTGGTTATTCTTGGCAAGCAGATTTTCAATTTCGGCAAGCGAAGTCCCCGCACCCGCCTCAAGAACCAACTCGTCTGGCTCATAAAGCGAGACGCCCTTGAACACGGACATGTCCAGAATGCTATTTGACTGTGTCGGGCGGCCCAATGCTTTCTTTGTGCCGCTTCCGATGATTTCACTTGGTTGGCCCTGGGCAATCAGCGCCGCCAGTTCTGTCTCCGCCATCGCCATCAAAATCTCGGAATATCCGCAAATGGTAATTTGCCCGCCCGCACATGCATACGGCCCATCTCGGCGCAACGGTGCAAGTTCGGAAACACCTTGCCAGGATTGAGCAGGCCGCCGTCATCAAAGGCGCATTTCAAATTCTGCTGCTGCTTCAGGTCAAGTGACGAAAACATTTCCGGCATCAGATCGCGTTTCTCGATGCCAACCCCATGTTCGCCCGTGAGAACCCCGCCAACTTTAACGCAGAGCCGCAAAATATCCGCGCCAAAATTTTCCGCCCGCTGCAATTCATCTGCATTGTTTGCATCATAAAGGATAAGCGGATGCAGATTGCCATCTCCTGCATGAAAGACATTGGCCACGCGCAAGTCGTATTTTTTTGAAAGCTGCGCCATGCCGGTTAAAACCTCCGACAGTCGCTTGCGCGGGATCGTGCCATCCATGCAAAGATAATCCGGCGATATGCGCCCGACAGCCGGAAAGGCAGCCTTGCGTCCGGCCCAAAACAGCACACGCTCGGCTTCCGAATTCGAAATGCGGAGCGTGGTGGAATTGTTGCGCGTGGCAATGGCGGAAACCTTCCCGATCAGGTGACCAACCTCAACACCCGGCCCATCCAGTTCAACGATAAGCAGCGCCTCCACATCAAGGGGGTAGTCCGCATGGACAAATTCCTCCACCGCATGGATGGCGGGTCTGTCCATCATTTCCATGCCGCCGGGAATAATTCCGGCCGAGATGATGTCAGCGACACAGTTGCCTGCATCCTCATTGGAGGGAAAACCCAGCAGCAGCGCCCGGGCGGTTTCAGGCTTTTGCAACAGCCTGACCGTTACCTCTGTAACAACGCCAAGCAGGCCCTCGGAACCCGTAATCACGCCAAGCAAATCCAGCCCGTCACTATCAAGATGCTTGCCGCCCAAGCGGATTACCTCGCCATTGATCAGCACCATTTCAATGCCCAGAACATTGTTGGCGGTCAGGCCATATTTCAGGCAATGCACGCCGCCGGAGTTTTCCGCCACATTGCCGCCGATGGTGCAGGCGATCTGTGAAGAGGGGTCAGGCGCATAGTAAAAACCGCGATGCTGAACGGCTTGCGTGACGGCGAGATTGGTAACCCCGGGCTGCACCACGCAGCAGCGATTGTCGTAGTCAATTTCCAGCACCCGGTTGAATTTTGAAAGCCCCAGAATGATGCCGTCAGCAAGCGGCAAGGCGCCGCCAGAGAGCGACGTGCCAGCGCCCCGCGGCACCACCTTGATTTTGTTCTCAAACGCATAGGCCAGAACCTGTGAGACCTGTTCGGTGGTTTCCGGCAGCACCACAACCAGCGGCATTTGGCGATAAGCCGTCAATCCGTCCGATTCGAAAACGCTCATTTCGCGCAGGCTTTCGATAACACCTTCACCCGGCGCAATTTTGCGCAAATCCGCGGCAATGCGCTGTCGGTTCGCAATAATTCCCTGGTCTGGCGCGGGCATTTTCATG
>JANNXN010000087.1:0-2536 GCA_031409595.1 Rhodobiaceae bacterium | reverse complement strand
CCATTCCTTTGCCTTCTTCTCAATCGATTCGCATGCCAATTCGACATACTCGGGAAGTTTTGACGCAGCTTCCCAACCTAACCCTTGCTCTAACTCATGACGAATATCTATACACTTTAGCCGTTTCCGGTCCCTCATTCTGATCGCAATAGTTCGCAAGGTGTCGTCGGGTGCGTCACACATAAGAGAATAAGCACCACTTACACAGGCATCATCAAGGGCGAGTATTCTTTCAACGCTATTGGGTTCGCGACAGAAGGCAAACAATGGGTGACCCCATTCAAGGCCACTCTTTCCACCAGAACCATCGGTAACCATGCCCGCCAGCCGAAGTAGTAATTGGCTAAACAATTTTTCAAAACAACGGGTAGTTTTATGAAAGTAAATGGTCGGGTAGAGCTGGAATAACCCCAAGACATAAGCCTCGGCAGCATAAACAGCTTTTGACCCAAGAACGAATGTTTCAACGTCATCAGTCTGTGAGTCATCAACACCAGTGGGAACCGTACCTACTTCAAGGTTGGCCATGAGCCATTCAAAATCAATTCCGGAATGCTGAGTTCCCGTCATCATGCGGTCCCTTAGGAGATAATCTAGGCGATCAGCATCAAATTGGCTGGAAACAACTGCTGCATATATGGATGTGGGTTTTTCTGTTCCGATCAAATTTGCAACATCATTTGCAAATCCACTTCCCATAGGTTTTAAGCTCTCAGCGATTTCACCATTGCGAACAAGTGCTTCGCTGACCAATTCATGTTTCTTTACAAGCTTCCAATCGAGTATCTTGCCAACTTCTTCAAACGCATGGCTGAAAGGACCATGCCCGACATCATGTACCAGAGCAGCTACAAGGGCGACATCCGCCATGTACGGATCAAAATGTTTACGACTCACAAGATGCCTCTCCACAATTTTCATGAGCCTGCGGGCCGTGTGAAAAACTCCTATGCTATGTGCAAAACGCGTATGCGTAGCACCGGGGAATACAAATTCAGAAAATCCAAGCTGTTTGATTCGTCGCAATCGTTGAAATGGCCTGGTATTGAGGACCTGCCACAAAACACTATCAAACTTCGTTGCGTCAAACTCGATTAAATCATGCACGGGATCACGAATACGCTGTGCTTCAAATGACCCAGAACTTTTTGCATGGGTAGACATTGGTTACACTACTCCGCCGCCACCCGACCCGCCGCACTATTATATGAATAAGTCTCCCAAGTCGGCTTATAATCCTCATTCGCCTGATTGCCCCAATAGGTCCAGCCCGGCCTCGTGCCTCTTGCGAAGAGTTCCAGGAACGGGCCTTTTGAGCAGGACTCGATCAATTGATACTGTTCATCGGGCTTGCGCGAGTGTTCGCGCTTGCGGGTTTGCATCATGTTCACCTGACTGCGTCCAGGTGCCAAAGTTCTTGCATTCTTGCCGCGCACGCCGAACAACAAAACTTCAGTCACATTGCGGAAATAAAATCCAACACCGCGCCCGTCGGATCCCCCATCCTTCCGGATCTTGTGCCAAACGATGTTGCTCTTGTAATCAAAGCCCCATGCCTTCATCACGGCCAATCCTTCCGGCAACAGAGCATTTGGCACCCACAAATACAGATGTGCTGGATCCTTCACCATGTCGCCCACGGGCAGGGCGCAGATCTCATCGGTCTTCATGGTGCTGTAGCGCGCCAGGCGGCGATGCTCGGGGGCAACTTTCCCCGTGCGGTTGATAAAGCGCCATGGCGGATCCGCCAGCACCGTGTGGAATTTTCGCCCACGCACGGAGGAGGCGAGATTGATGAGTGTGCTATTGATTTGGTCCATCGTTGATATACGCCTCTGGTCTAATTCCGAATGTGACAATGGGGCAGCCACCGCCACCACCGCCTGCGAGCCGTGGAATGAGCTTGTTCATGTGGGTTGTTGAGTTGCCGTAACTCGCCCCCTTGCCAAGCCCGTTAAAAATAGTCTGCAACTCAGACGAACGCGTAATGATAACACCCACATCAATGGCGCGCAGATCAAACAGCAGCCTGAAATTATTCAAGTCCCGGTCAAAAAACGGATCCTTGTTGTTCCATTCCACTTCCAGCGCCACCCGGTTCTTGTAGCAATCAACCTTGTGGGTTGGCGTATGGTATTCGTCCTTATCCACGATTACTCGCGTATCAAATTGCTTTTCCCTCCAGCCCAGCTTGGTAAAATGCCCGTCAATCTTCTTGGCAATGTCAGACTTGGCGCCGCCGGGGTTCACAATATCGCTTCTCAGCAACGTGAACCCACGCAACACGTCCAGCATTTCGGTCCATTCCACTGCGCGAACTGCAGCCAAAATTGCCAAACCATTACGCCACTCACTCACATCATATTTCTGCGCGATGTCATCAGGAACGAGCGGGTGATTCTTCATGACAACATGATGCAGCCAAAACACACTTCCCAAAAGAATATTGCGTTCACTTTATGTTCCAAGTGATAATTTGTCAATAAATAAAAATTCTTTTGAAAGTGCTTAACCGGAAACCATATTGGAAACGCGG
>JANNXN010000086.1:0-9125 GCA_031409595.1 Rhodobiaceae bacterium | reverse complement strand
CCAAACGCGCTCTACATCACGTTCGATAATGTGGGTGTGGGCCGCATCATCGCCCAGGAAGTCCAGAAGGCAAAGCCGGAAGGCAACTATGCTTTCATCAAGGGCGACAAGGGCGATCCGAATGCCACCTTCCTGTTCCAGGGCATGATGGAAGTGCTCAAGGAAGGCCTTGATTCCGGCAAGATCAAGAATGTCTGCGAAACATTCACCGACAAATGGGCGCCAGACGTTGCCCAGAAGAACATGGAGCAGTGCCTGACCTCGACCGGCAACAAGGTTGACGCTGTCCTGTCTGAAAATGACGGCATGGCCTCAGGCGTTGTCGCCGCCTTGACCGCACAGGGCATGGCTGGCATTCCCGTCGGTGGCCAGGACGGTGACTTGGCCGCCATCAACCGCGTCGCCCTCGGCACCCAGACCGTCTCGGTGTGGAAGAACGCCAAGGACCTCGGCAAGGTTGCAGCAGAAGCTGCAAACGCACTGGCAGAAGGCACGGCGATGGACAAGATCGCGGGCGTTGGCAAGTTCAGTGGCGGCAAGAAGGGTGTTGAAATGAACGCCATCCTCCTCGCCCCGACGCCGATCACCAAGGACAACATCAATGTCGCCATTGATGCCGGTCACATCACCAAGGACCAGGCTTGCGCAGGCGTGGCCGCCGGTGCAGTGCCGGGTTGCTAATTTCTAGCGCTTGAAGGAATAATGAACCGCGCCACTTGCAAAAGTGGTGCGGTTTTACTTTAAGTAGAAGCCGGAACTCTCGGAGACGGACATGTCAAACGCCACCACCACCAGTCAAAGTCCCGCCTTGCAAATTGAAGGACCGGTCAAGCGCTTCTTCCGCGCCACGGAAATTGACGCACGCATCATCGGCATGATTGCTGCATTGCTATTGATCTGGTGCGTCTTTGATATCGCAAGTGGCATCTTGCGCGGCAATTTTGGCGGTCTGCTGGGTGGATCATTTCTAACGCCACGCAATTTGTGGACGCTGCTCGTCCAAACCTCATCCATCGCCATCATGTCCACTGGCATGGTGCTGCTCATTGTCATGCGACAACTGGATCTTTCCGTGGGATCCATGCTCAGCCTTGTGGCAGTTTCGGGTGCGGTTCTTCAGGTGTTCAAGCTTGTACCAGTGCTCGGCGTTGGCCACCCAGCCATCTGGATCATTGCCGTTGTGGCCTGTATCGTACTTGGCACGCTGATTGGTGCCTTTAACGGAGCCATTACGGCTTACGCAAAGATTCCGGCATTCATTGTAACATTGGGCGGTCTTCTCGCCTACAGCGGCCTCGCGTTCTATTTGGCAAAGGGCGAAACCGTGGCGCCCATGGACAAGACCTACGAGATTTTTGGTGGTGGCATTCCGATCAGCTGGCTTGGGCCGTTCTGGAGTTGGCTGCTCGCAGGTGTCGTATGTGCTGCCATCGTCTTTGCCATCGCCAACGGTCGCCGCCAACGCCATCGGTTCAAATTCCCGCTGCGGCCCATGTGGGCCGAGGTATTTCTGGCGGTGCTGGGCAGTGCCGCGGTGCTCGGCGCGACGCATGTGATGAATTCCTATCCGTGGCCGTTCAAGCTGATCGAGAACTATGCCAAAGCCAATAATGTCGTCATTCCTCCAGGCATTGAAGACAAGGATGGCAGTGCCGTGTGCATGGCAGGCGAACAGGTGGTGCGCTGCGCCGACGGACTGATCTATTACACCGGGTATTCGGTGCCGGTGCTGATTGCCATGGTGGTCGGGCTGCTCATGACATTCCTGGCCACGCGCACCAAGTTCGGGCGCTACGTCTATGCCATCGGCGGCAACCCTGAAGCTGCAGAACTTGCGGGCATCAATACCAAGTTGATGATTGTGAAGTGTTTCGCACTCATGGGAACGCTCGTCGGTATCTCGTCCATCGTCTCGTCGGCACGCCTGAACGCCGCCACCAATGCGCTGGGAGGCCTGAACGAGCTTTATGTCATTGCGGCCACTGTCATTGGCGGCACGTCACTGGCGGGCGGCGTGGGGACAATTTATGGGGCCATGCTGGGCGCCTTGATGATGCAATCCATTATTTCCGGCATGTCCTTGCTGAATCTACCTGCGGCATTCCAAAATATTGTGGTCGGCGTGGTGTTGGTGCTCGCCGTCTATCTCGACCAACTCTATTCGCGCCGCGTGAAGTAAGGGAGGCTGCAATGGCAAAAGCAACAGCAAGAAAATCAACGGCGTCCGGGGTTGCCGAATCCGTGCCAAAGGCAGGCGGCGCGCATCACAGGCATACCGAAGCGAAACACGGGACCCCGCTGATTGAGATGCGCGACATCTCGATTGCCTTCGGCGGCATCAAGGCCGTCGATCATGCCAGCGTCGATCTTTACCCGGGAGAAGTGGTGGGATTGCTCGGCCACAATGGCGCGGGCAAGTCCACGCTCATCAAGGTGCTCTCCGGCGCCTATAAGCGCGACGCCGGGCAAATTTTTATTGAGGGCAACGAGGTCTCCATCAACAACCCGCGCGACGCCAAGGCGCTGGGAATTGAGACGATCTACCAGACCCTTGCCCTTGCCGACAATGTGGATGCCGCTGCAAATCTTTATCTTGGCCGCGAACTCAAGACCACGTTTGGCACGCTCGATGATGTGGCCATGGAAGCGGAATGCCGCAAGGTCATGCATCGCCTCAATCCCAACTTCCGCCGCTTCAAGGAGCCTGTCTCAAAGCTCTCAGGTGGTCAACGCCAGTCTGTTGCCATTGCGCGGGCCATCCACTTCAACGCCCGCATCCTGATCATGGACGAGCCGACGGCGGCACTTGGACCCCAGGAAACGGCGCAGGTCGGCGAACTCATCAAGCAGCTCAAGGCCGAGGGCATCGGCATCTTTCTGATCAGCCATGATCTTCATGATGTGTTCGATCTGGCTGATCGGTTCTGCGTGATGAAAAACGGCAAAGTCGTCGGGACTGCCAAAACCACTGACGTGGACCACGATGAGGTCCTCGGCATGATCATCGCCGGAAAATGCCCCAAGGGTGCCATTCCGGGGCCCGGGGCCATGCGCGAGGCGGCGTAGGCCCTACAGCATTGAAGGCAAAACCCGATCGGGAGGATTGTGGCCATCAACCCAGGTTTTGATATTGATGATAACTTTTTCACCCATATCAATGCGGCCTTCCAGCGTAGCCGATCCCATATGGGGCAGCAGCACAGCTTTCTTTGATTTCAGCAACCGTGGATTAACGGCGGGCTCGTGCTCAAACACGTCCAGGCCAGCACCTCCCAGCTCATCAGCTTCCAGCATGCGAGCCAGTGCATTCTCGTCAATCACTTCGCCCCGCGCCGTATTGACAATAATCGCTTCTTTTTTCATCAGCTTGAGCCTGCGAGCTGACAGCAGATGATAAGTTGCAGGCGTATGTGGACAATTCACCGAAATAATATCCATCCGCGCCAGCATTTGGTCCAGGCTTTCCCAATAGGTAGCTTCGAGCTCTTCTTCAATTGTCGGATGGACGGGTTTGCGGTTGTGATAGTGAATTTGCAATCCAAATGCCTTGGCGCGCCGCGCCAGCGCCGTGCCAATCCGCCCCATCCCGATAATGCCAATGCGCTTGCCCCAAATGCGACTTCCCAGCATCCAGGTAGGCGACCAGCCTTGCCAGGTATTGTCAGAGCCAATAACGCGCGCCCCTTCAATCAACCGGCGCGACACCGCCATGATCAGCGCCATCGTCATGTCAGCGGTGTCTTCCGTCAAAACACCGGGCGTATTGGTAACAGTAATGCCCCGCGCAATGGCCGTCTCGACGTCGATATTGTCAACGCCCGTTCCAAAATTGGCGATCAGCTTCAGTTGATCTCCAGCTTGCATCAGGATGGATTTGTCGATCCGGTCAGTCACCGTTGGAACCAGAACATCGGCGGATTTCACCGCCTCCACCAGTTCGGCCTTGCTCATGGCCTGATCCGTCGCATTCAGCTTCGTATGAAAAAGCTCCATCATGCGAGTTTCTACAACCTGGGGCAGCTTGCGGGTGACGACAACTGCAGGTTTGTGTTTACTCATGCGAGCATGCTCCAAGGTTCAAATATTGACACATTATTAACCTACTCCGGCCAATCGTGTTATGGGTCAATTGTTGCAGTTTCATCCACATGATGTAGACTCAAGATGATAACGGCCACAATAGGGGAAACGCCGTATAGCATGACGAAAAGCACTCCACGTAAGCGGCAAATAGGTTCGGCACTCATTGGCTTGGCCTGTCTTGTCGTGGCGGGCGGCGTGGTTTGGTCGCTTTTCGGCGAAAGGGCTGATTCCAAGGCAAATATTGCCGCTGATGGCGCCATGACAGCCTCCCTCTCGCCCGTTTCCAAGGATGTTGGCCCATCAGGGCTGCCGGTACCGCGCTTTGTATCCCTGAAAGCAGAAAAAGTTAACGTCCGCCGCGGACCTTCAAGCGAACACCCGGTAGCCTGGGTTTTCCAGCGCAAAGGCCTTCCGGTGGAAATTGTCGCCGAATTTGAAAACTGGCGCCGGGTGCGCGACAGTGAAGGCGAAGAGGGCTGGATATTGCAGAGCATGTTGGCTGGAAAACGCACTGCCGTCGTTGCCCCTTGGCGCGGCGAACAGTTGACGCAACTCCATGCCGACCAAGCCAAGGAAAGCCAAATTCAGGCCGAACTGGCAGCCGGCGCCATGAGCGAAGTCGCCAACTGCGACGGCAAATGGTGCAGGATTTTAGTGGGTGGCTATGACGGATTTGTCGAGCAGGATATGCTGTGGGGCGTCTACCCCGGCGAGATTGTGAACTGAAGCCTTAAGCTTTTCTCAACCGCACGATAACATCAATCCGGTCAATTTCAGTGCCTTCGGGCGCATCCGGCAATCCGCTGACGGTCAGGCTGTCAGTGCCGATATCAAACAGCCTGCTCTCTTTCTCATGGTAGAAATGAAAATGGTTGGATGTGTTGGTATCAAAGAAACTGCGCGCACCCTCAATGGCCACTTCACGCAAAAGGCCAGCGGCCTTGAATTGGTTCAGCGTGTTATAAACGGTGGCCACCGACACCATGACATTTGCGGCAATCGCTTCCCGGTGCAGGACCTCCGCCGAAACATGCCTGTCGCCTTCGGAGAACAGGATTTTGGCCAAAGCCAGCCGCTGCCGGGTAGGCCGCAACCCTACCGAACGCAATTTTTCCGCAATATCGCCTTGTGTATCCATGTTCGTCCGCCAGTATAGTCCGCAAATAAAGAAATGTGCAAGTTCTTGAAGCCTTTCAACCAGCCGACCCAGTGTGTTAAGGAACGCCACATGCATGGGAATCGAAGAGTCGAGAATGAACGAACGTAAATCCAGCTTTCTGTATGATGACCTTTTGGCCTGTGGCCGTGGCGAACTGTTCGGCCCCGGCAATGCCCAGCTCCCGCTGCCGCCGATGTTGATGTTCGACCGGATCACGCATGTGGAGGAAAAGGGCGGAGCTCATGGCCTGGGCCGCATTGTGGCCGAACTGGATGTGAAACCTGATCTGTGGTTTTTCGCCTGCCATTTTCAGGGTGATCCAGTGATGCCCGGATGTTTGGGCCTTGATGCGCTATGGCAACTCACCGGGTTTTTCCTTGGCTGGCTGCGCGAACCGGGGCGGGGCCGCGCCTTGGGCGTAGGTGAAGTCAAATTTTCCGGCATGGTAACGCCAGTTGTGAAAAAGGTGACTTACGAGGTGGAAGTCAAACGCCTGATCTTGCGCAAGTTGAAACTGGCCGTTGCCGATGGCGTTATGAAAGCCGACGGCGAAGTGATATATAATGTGACGGATATGAAAGTCGGCCTGTTCCAACCACAGGCTTGAGGGAGATTGAAATATGCGGCGTGTTGTCGTCACCGGAATTGGAATTGTTTCGAGCATTGGAAATAACTCGCAGGAAGTTTTGGCGTCACTGCGCGAGGCAAAGTCCGGCATTGTGAAAGCTGACGATTACGCGCGCCTCGGCTTTCGCTGCCAGGTTCACGGTGCGCCAAATTATGATCTCGAAACAATTGATCGCCGGGCCCGCCGTTTTATGGGCGATGGCGCCGCCTGGAATTATGTTTCCATGCAGCAGGCCATTGTCGATTCAGGCCTTGAGGAAAAAGACGTGAAGAATGATCGCACCGGCCTCATCATGGGATCGGGCGGACCATCGACCAAAACAATTGTGGCGGCAGCCGATATCACCCGCGAGAAGGGGCCAAAGCGCGTCGGCCCGTTTGCCGTGCCCGCCGCCATGTCCAGCACAAATTCTGCAACACTCGCCACACCCTTCGGCATTCGCGGCGTAAATTATTCGATCTCATCGGCGTGTGCGACGTCTGCCCATTGCATCGGCAATGCCGCTGAGATGATCCAGTGGGGCAAGCAGGACATTATGTTTGCAGGCGGCGGCGAGGAACTCGATTGGACGCTGTCGGTTTTGTTCGACGCCATGGGCGCCATGTCGTCGAAATACAATGACACGCCCCACAAGGCGTCCCGCGCCTATGACAAGAACCGTGACGGTTTTGTCATCGCAGGCGGCGCTGGCGTGGTGGTGCTCGAAGAGCTTGAGCACGCCAAAGCCCGTGGCGCGAAAATCTACGCCGAACTCGCAGGCTATGGTGCCACATCTGATGGCTACGACATGGTGGCCCCATCGGGTGAAGGCGCCGCGAGATGCATGCGCCTGGCCATGTCGACAGTGAAGAATAAAATTGACTACATCAATCCGCACGCCACTTCGACACCCATTGGCGACAAGAAAGAAGTCGAAGCCATTAGAGAGGTTTTTGGGCAAGACATTCCCGCCATCTCCGCCACCAAATCCTTGACCGGCCATTCGCTGGGCGCAACCGGTGTGCAGGAAGCCATCTATTCAATCCTCATGATGCAGAATGGCTTCATTTGCGAAAGCGCCAACATCGAGGAAATCGATCCGGAATTTGCTGATATCCCCATTCAGCGCGCCCGCAATGATAACGCAAAAATCGACGTGGTGATGTCCAACAGCTTCGGCTTTGGCGGCACCAACGGCACCCTCATATTCCAACGTTATAACGGTTGATCAAATGATAAATGGATTGATGCAGGGCAAACGCGGCCTGGTAATGGGCGTTGCCAACGATCACTCGATTGCCTGGGGCATCGCCACCGAGCTTCACAAGCATGGCGCCGAATTGGCTTTCACCTATCAGGGCGAAGCATTCGGCAAGCGCGTGAAACCCTTGGCCGACAGCGTTGGTTCCAAATTGCTGATCCCCTGTGATGTTGAGGATATTGCTACTGTCGATAATGTTTTTGCAGAGCTGGCAAAGGCGTGGGGGCGCATTGATTTCCTCGTTCATGCCATAGCATTTTCCGACAAGAATGAACTCAAGGGCAAATACGCCGATACCAGCCGCGAAAATTTCACCCGCACCATGGTGATCTCGTGTTTCTCGTTTACCGAGATTGCCAAGCGCGCCGCAAGCCTGATGCCCGATGGCGGCTCGATGATAACGCTCACCTACGGCGGCTCAGTCCGTGTCATGCCAAATTATAACGTGATGGGGGTGGCGAAAGCCGCCCTTGAATCCTCGGTCAAATATCTCGCCGCCGATTTCGGCCCGCAAAACATCCGCGTCAACGCCATCTCGGCCGGCCCCATGCGAACCCTTGCAGGGGCGGGCATTGGCGATGCAAGGGCCATGTTCAATTTCCAGAACGCCCACGCGCCTCTGCGGCGCGCGATCACATTGGAAGAAGTGGGCGGCGCCGGAGTGTATCTCCTGTCGTCCATGTCCGGTGGCGTCACCGGCGAAATCCACTACGTCGATTCCGGTTACAATATTATTTCCATGCCAAGGCCGGAAGAGCTGTAGTTTTCTCAATTTGTCATCGCCGGATTCATTCCGGCGACCCATTCATCCACACGCTCCGAACTTCGCGTTCGTTGAACCATGGGTCCCCGCAACAAGTGCGGGGATGACAGTTGGGGTGGTGATTCACTTATCAATGAGCGTTGGGCAAAGCTCCGCCGGGGGTGAAAACGGTTATGCCGTTTCCGGGGCGGAAGTGGAGGTTTACGCTTCAGGAGGTGTCGGGCTTCAGTGCATCCCAGGCGAGCCCATGGCATTCGGTGAGCACCTCATCGACATCGTGAATGGGCTTCCGGCGGTAGCCCGGCGGATGGCCGGGCCGGAGCGGCGACAGGAACTTCGGATATGGCGCTTTCTCGCGCCTGAGCTGCCAGCGCGCAAGACGCCTGGCCTGGCGCGGCAGATCATCGAGGGCGAGCTTGAGGGCCTGGAGCCTGCGGGTGAGACGTTCGGCGTTGACAAGGCCATCGGGAGGCGGAGGAAGTTCGGCCACTGGCCGTGGTGCTGGAAACAGGGCTGCCACCCGGGGGTCGGGTCCGAAGAAATGGATGCGCGGTACGATCCGGGTGAATTTCATGGCACGCAGGGGCATCAAACGTTTCCGCGGATCGACGAGTTGGAAGGATGTACGGTGCGTTCTGCCCTTTCCGATCTTGTGCCCTTCGGGCAAGGGCCGCGATGGCGCAAGCTTCACCACCACACCCCGGGCCGCGATAATGATGAGGCGGCGCACGGCGGATTCAGCGGGCCGCAACACACCCAGCACGGCGCTGTGGAGGGAACGGGGAATCCGCGAAGCCGCATCTGTGCCGTCAAGCCCCAGCAGGGCGAAAAGCACTTCAATGATGCCCTTGAGCGCTTCACTGTTGCGTTCGATGGCCCTGGCCCAGTCCATGATGGTTCCTTATCCAGCACATAGAACAAAATAGGAACATTTGAACCGATAGGAATATTTTGTCAAGGGGATATATCCGCTTCTTTGTCAACGCGCTGCAGAATCGCGCGGTAACGGCTGCAGATTGCTGGGTCCTCAAAGAAATCTACTTCCGTATCAATGATCTCGTCGATGAGCAGTCCGGGCCAGTTTGCCTTAAGCTTTGCCAGGGTGTCCCGCGCTTGCTTGATTTCGCCCAGCTCGGAATGGCAGACGGTGAGATGAACGAGCGACCACGGTGATACAGTTTCCATTTTCGCGTAGCAGGCAGTAGCCTCGCGGTATCGTCCAGCCGTCGTCAGTATGATGCCACGAAAGTCC
>JANNXN010000085.1:0-39214 GCA_031409595.1 Rhodobiaceae bacterium | reverse complement strand
GGCAACTTCAATACCGGTCGATGACAGCCGCTTGGCCACCCTGGCAATTTCGCCAGACGGCTGCAGCCAATCCATAATGGCGCGCCAGCCAAATGTGCCACACGGCACCGGAGATTTTTTGGCGGGCCTTTATTTGGGCAGCCGGCTCAACGGATTTGGCCCCCCTGAAGCCCTGAAACTTTCAACCGCAATCCTTGACTCCGCAATTTTGCGAAGCACAAATATGCCCTGCCTCGACATCATTGGAGCTTTGAACAGTTCATCATGACCCTTGATCGCAGCAGCATTAAAGCCACCGCCCAACGCATTGCTCCCTTCATTCACAGAACCCCCGTGATGAGCATTGTTATGCCAGGCTTGTCGCAACCGGTTTGCCTCAAACTCGAACAACTTCAGCATACCGGCAGTTTCAAGGCGCGCGGCGCCTTCTCCAATCTCGTTGGCGCAAAAATTCCGGCCGTTGGAGTGGTGGCAGCCTCCGGCGGCAATCATGGTGCGGCCGTTGCCTACGCAGCGAAAGTATTGGGGGTGCCAGCGCGCATATTCGTTCCTGTGATTTCATCGCCCGCTAAGGTCGCCCGCATTGCAGGCTATGGCGCAACCATTGCGCAGGATGGCGCCAATTATCAGGAGAGCCTCGCACTTTGCATTGACTACGCAGAAAAATCAGGCGCCACAAACATCCATGCCTACAATACCGAATTGACCCTCAACGGACCTGGCACATTGGGGCGCGAGTTTGAAGAACAGGCCCCGGAACTCAACACCATCTTGATCGCTGTGGGTGGTGGTGGCCTCATCGGTGGCGTGGCAAGTTGGTATCAATCCAAGGCGAAAATCATCGGCGTCGAACCGGAAACCAGCAACGCGCTTCATGCAGCACTCGCCGCAGGATCGCCCGTCACGATCAAGCCGTCAGGGCTGGCTGCCGATAGCCTGGGCGCCAGTTCTGCCGGAACACTGATGTTTCCCATTGCGCAAAAACATGTGGCAGAGGTTATCCTCATCACCGATGACGACATCAGGGCCGCCCAGCGCTTTCTCTGGACATACACCCAAATCGTCACTGAGCCCGGAGGTGCTGCTGCTTTCGCATGTTTGCTGTCGGCGAAATATCGCCCGGAAAAAGACGAGCGTGTCGGCGTCATTGTTTGCGGCGCCAACACACCCCTTGAAACCTTCAACGCCCTCTTCGCCACGGTTTAAAATATCCGGTTGCGATTGATAAGGCCCAGCAACCTCATATGCTCCCGCGCCGCCCGCAGTTCATTGCGCATGCGGTGCACCTCCCGCGGATCAGCACTGGAGTGCCGAGGGTGTTGAAGCCAGCGATTGAGTTTCTTGGCAAAGTCTTTCGCGTCGCTGACAGCTGCAAAAAACAGGTTTTGTTTTAGATCAAACATAAGAGTCTCCCTCGCCAGGCGCGAGATGCTCGCGGGCGAAAAAAGTCATGATGACCAGAGCTGCAAAGTAATGAGCCCGGTAACCTGACGATGAAGTGTGAGTTGTGGGTGGCGCCTCAGGCGCGTGTAACGCTATCTACCAAGGCCCCAAGCCTTGATAGCTCGGGGATCAGCAGCGCGAAATAGTCCTTGTCATGATGATCTCCTGTTCAGTTACAATTGCGCGATGCTAATAGAGGCCCCTGGAAAATATGGCAAGAGTCAAAATGTAAATTCCGGCATCTGTTGCGTGATGGTCACATCAGCGCCTTGGTCATCACTCTGGTCATGCGCTGCGCAAAACCTGAAGGATCAGCCACCGGCTCGCCCTCAAGCACATGCGCCTGATCCAGCAATAACTGTGCCGCATCAGCCAGTGAAATTGAACGGCCACCCGCATCCGCAATTGCGCTCAATGCGATAATCAGCGGATTGTTCGGGTTTATTTCCAGAACCGGCGCGCTGATGTTGACGCCAGAATCCTTCTGCCGCGACAAAAGCTTTTCCAGTGTCCGGTCCAGGTCTCCATCTGCCACCAGGCAAACCGCACTGTCGGTGAGCCGCTTCGAATTCCGCACGTCCTTCACCTTGTCACCCAGCGCCTCTTTCATCGCCACGATAAGTTTGGCAGTCGCGCTGTCAGATGTCTCATTTTTCTCCGGCGCGTCCTTGAGCGGAATGAGATCAAGATCAGCGGCACCCTGCGTCACCGACTTGAACGGCTTGCCGTCAAACCCCAAAGCGGTTCTGACCCAAAACGAGTCAACCGGATCCGTCAGCAACAGCACTTCAATGTCGCGCGCCTTGTAACCCTCAAGCTGCGGACTGGACGAAGCTTTGAGCCCGTCCTCGCCTGCCAGGTAGTAGATGGCCGTTTGATTTTCCTTCAACCCCGCGATGTAATCTTTCAACAGGACTGCCGCAGACTTCGTCGTTCTGAATTTCGCAAATTCAAACAGCTGGTCCCGGTGGGCCATGTCTTCGTAGAGACCTTCCTTGATGACGGGCCCAAACACCTCCCAAATCTTGGTGAAGTTTTCGGCGCTGGTCTCGGAGCATTTTTTCAGCTCATTCAGGACCTTTTTGGTGACGGCTTTCCGGATGGCGGCCACTTGCGGATTGTCTTGCAGCATTTCGCGCGACAGATTGAGCGGCATGTCTTCGGAATCGATGATGCCGCGCACGAAGCGCAAGTAAGCTGGCAGCAAATGCGCGTCATCGGCAATGTAGACCCTTTTCACATACAATTTTTGCCGGCCCTTGCGCTCCGGATCGTAAAGGTCAAACGGGCGCTCGCCGGGAATGTAGAGCAGAACCGTATATTCATGCCGCCCCTCGGCCCGGTAGTGAATAGTGAGAGCTGGATCAGAATAGGTCCCCGAGATGTGCCCGAAGAATTCCTTGTGCTGTTCGGGCGTCACTTCGGATTTGGGCCGTGTCCAGATGGCATTAGCCGTATTGATCTGGGAGGCATCCTTCTTGCCATCGACAAGCATGATGGGATGGCCGATGTGATCCGAGTAGGCGCGAACCACCTGCTCGATCTTCCAGCCGTCAAGAAATTCCTTGGCATCGTCCTTGAGAAAAAGCGTGATCGCAGTGCCCCGGGTTTCCTTTGTGGCAGGCTTCACCGTGAAAGTGCCGGCCCCATCCGATGACCACACAAAGGCGTCAGCGCTTCCTGCCTTTCGTGACGTCACTTCAACCCGCGTTGCCACGATGAAAGCGGAATAGAAGCCAACGCCGAACTGGCCAATCAGGTTCAAGCCCTCACCGGCTTTTTCCACAAAGGCCTGCGTGCCCGACTTGGCGATGGTACCAAGATTGTCGATCAACTCATCTTCACTCATGCCAATGCCGCTATCGGCGATGGTCAAAGTCTTGGCAGCCTTGTCGGGCGCGATGACAATGTTCAAGAGCGGCGTGTCGGCCAGCAGTTTGGGTTTCTTGATGGCCTCGTAGCGCAGCTTGTCCAGCGCATCTGCCCCATTGGAAATGAGTTCGCGCAGGAAAACGTCCCGGTCAGAATAGACCGAGTGCACCATCAGCTGGAGCAGCTTTGCTACTTCCGCCTGAAATTCGTGAGGTTTCTCAGTTTTCTTCCTTGCCGCCTTTGCCATATCCGCCCCAACACCAAATTTGCCCCGCCCTATCGGGTGTCACAAGCGCAGGATCAAGTCCAGCAAAAAAATTGCGACCGGTGATAAGCCGATCGCAGAAATACACATCATACAAACAAACAAAATTGGGGGGCCCGGCTAGATAAAAAGCTCCGGAGGGGCTGGGGGGCTGAGATAACCGATGCTCAACTCCAGCCGGGCCTTAGAGGCAACATGGTTAATATCACCGCCCATGTTGGCAAAGGCTTGATGTAATTGCGGCAAAACTGCGAATTCTTGCCCAAATCCGACAGGCCACCAAACCCGATTTGGAGGAAAACAGAAAACCATGACAGGCCTGCGACATGTATGTAGAAAAGGCCCGCCATGCAGGCTATTTCCACCGTAACAGTGGTCGTTCCCGACTATGAAGAGGCAATTACCTTTTATGTCGGCAAACTGGGCTTTGTTCTCCGGCACGATGCGCCACTGCCTGAAGGAAGGCGCTGGGTCGTCGTTGTGCCAGAAGGTGCCCATGAAACCGGCCTGCTGCTGGCGAAGGCTGAAGGAAGCGAACAGCTCCGGGCCATTGGCAATCAAACCGGGGGCCAGGTTTTCCTGTTTCTCAAGACCGACGATTTTGATCGGGACTACCGCAGATACAAATTGGCAGGAATCGAGTTTCTGGAGCAACCCCGCGCCGAAGCCTATGGCAAGGTCGCCGTCTTCCGCGATCCCTTTGGCAACCGATGGGATCTCATTGGCAGTGGCCCGGCTTGAATTTCAGCTTCGGCAACTGGCAATTGCATCTTCATCCAGGTCCGGACCAAATTGCCTATCGACTGGCGGGCGACAGCTATTCCGCTGCGAGTGAAAGAACTTCCGGTTCCTCGAAGGTCACGATCACGCTGCCTCGCTTGTGCCTGCTTTCCACCCGGCGGTGCGCGTCGGCGATCGACTCAAGCGGGTAGTGCCCATCGATGACAGGCCTGATGTTTCCACGCTCCAGAAGGCCCCTGATGATGGCCAGGTTTTCCTGGGTGTCCCAGGAAATACCGATTACTATCTTCTTGCCGCCAATCATTGAAGTGACCAGCGCATGGTAGATTTCCTTCATTCCTAATTCGAGGGGAATGTAAATGCCTTCGGGTTTCAGGGCGCGTCTGCATCGGGAAAACGCAGTCTTGCCAACCGTATCAAGGATGATGTCATAGGTCTTGCGATTCCTCGTGAAATCCTCCCGTGAGTAATCAATCACGCTATCTGCGCCAATCGACCTCACAAGCTCCATATTGGCAGTGCTGCACACTCCAGTCACATCGGCGCCAAAGTATTTTGCAAGCTGAACTGCGAACACGCCGACACCGCCTGAAGCACCGTATATCAGGATCGTCTGACCGGGCCTGATCTTCGCAAAGTCCCTCAGGAACGCCAAAGCCGAGAGTGCCCCGAAGGGTACGGCGGCAGCCTCGTCATAACCGAGATTGACCGGCTTCCTGACAATCGTTCCCTCTGCGGGGACGGCAAGATATTCGGCGTGGGCGCCATTTCCGGAGCATCCAAACACTTCATCGCTTAACTTGAAGCGTTCTACATCCTTGCCTTTCGCGACAATGCGCCCAGCAAAATCGCGTCCCAAAACATTGACCTTGGGTGCGAAGAGCCCCAACATCATGCGGCCTGCCAGCCAGGTGAAGGCCGGAAATGCCGAGGCCCGGATTCTCCAATCGGCAGTGGTGACTGAAGCTGCGTAGACCTTCACCAGGACCTCGTTGTCTTTGATAACAGGTCGCGCCACCTCTTTGATCTTCACCACGTCGGCCGGCCCGTATTTTTCGTAATATGCGGCTTTCATTTATGAGTTCCCATGTTTGAACCTGATGTGACCAATGTCAGAATAGTTATACTCATGCGGTTTCATCATTTGAATTGACTCGACTCGTCTGTTTGATATGCTTTTTTGCATGGATTGGCGTTCAGTAAAGTTCGATTGGAACCGGGCGCGGGCCTTTTTGGTTACTGCGGAAGAAGGTTCGTTATCGGCGGCGGCACGTGCCCTTGGCATGGCGCAACCAACACTCGGTCGCCAGGTAAATGGGTTGGAAAACGAGCTCGGAGTCATTCTATTCGAGCGCGTTGGGAGGGGGCTCACACTCACCCCGAGTGGACTTGAGCTGCTTGATTACGTCCGCGACATGGGCAACGCCGCCGGGCGCGTTTCGCTTGCGGCCTCTGGACATTCACAGTCTATCGAGGGGACAATTTGCATCACGGCTAGCGAAATCTACTCGGCGTTTCTCCTCCCGCCGATAATCGCGAAGCTTCGCCAGGAAGCACCAGGCATTGCGGTCGAGATCGTCGCTTCGAATGCGGCGGTCGATCTGAGACGACGCGAGGCAGACATCGCAATTCGCAGTTTCCGCCCGACCCAGCCTGACCTAATCGCCAAGAAAGTGAAGGATGATCCGGCCCGGCTCTATGCCACTTCGCAGTATCTCGCGCGGATAGGTAATCCAAAGTCACCAGCGGAGTTGAGTAAGGCAAATTTCATCGGTTTCGATACAACCGATATGGTCGTGAATGGACTTAACAAGCTTGGCCTAAGCCTGACCCAGAAAAATTTTCCGGTAATCACTGCCAACCACCTCGTCCAGTTGGAGTTGGTCAAACAAGGTGTTGGAATAGGCATATTTCCCGAGTCCGTCGCTCGGAACGAGCCGCTATTTGAACAGGCACTGCCTGAACTTGATCCGCTGGTGTTTCCCATCTGGTTGACTACCCACCGAGAGCTGAACAACAGTCGGCGCGTCCGGATAGTGTTTGACCTGTTGGCCGAGGAGCTTGCAAAATAATCAGTCAGGGTTCATCATCAGTTAGTCATTGCGAAGGAGAAACGTCGCTTGAGTGACGGAGAACCCATAATTCCGTTTCCATTTTCCGGGCGCCAGCCATCGCCCGGTGCCAAGTGGTTCAGTCCACCCCTGCAAATCGCCTTTGATCGTAAAGAGCTCAACCTGATCTTGAACCTCTACGGCAAGCACGTAGCCCAAGGCGAATGGCGCGACTATGCCATGGATTTTGGCGCCGAAATGGCGACCTTCTCGATCTTCAGAAGAGCCAGCGAGCAGCCGCTTTACCGCATTGTCAAAAATCCGGCCCTGGCCCGCAAACAGGGCATCTACGCCGTCATCGCCCAAGGCGGCCTGATCCTCAAGCGCGGCCACGATCTGGCGCAAGTCTTGCGGGTGCTGGTCAAAAAACCCAGCCTGGCAATTTCATAAAAAAACCCCGGGCGTTTCCACCCGGGGTCTCTTGGATAGTCTGAGTTGCTATTCGCGGTTGCCGAACAAACGCAACAACATCAGGAACAGGTTGATGAAGTCCAGGTAGAGGCGCAGCGCGCCCATGATGGCTTTACGGCCCATCACAGCCACATCATCGGCCTCATAATACATTTCCTTGATCTGCTGGGTGTCCCATGCGGTGAGGCCCGTAAAGACCAGAACGCCGATGGCTGAAATGACCATGTCAAACATCGAATTCTGGAACCACAGGTTGACCAGCATCGCCAGAATAAGGCCAAACAGCCCCATTACCAAGAACGAGCCAAAGCCAGCGAGATCCCGCTTCGTCGTGTAGCCATAAAGGCTCAGGGCGCCAAAAGCGCCAGCCGTAATCAGAAACACCTGCGTGATGCTGCCCGCGGTGTAAATAAGACCCAGCGATGCAAAGCTTACGCCCACTAGTGCCGCATAGACCCAAAAAGTGGCTTGGGCAGCAGTAACGCTCATCTTATGGACGCGAAACGAAAGAAAGAAGACGAGCGCCAAGGGTGCAAAAATAACGACCCACTTCAGCGGGCTGAGAAAAATTGCGCTGCCGAAGGCAGTCAATCCGCCGGAGGCATCAACTGCCGCATGGAATGTCGCATAGGCGGCAATGCCCGTAATGCCCAATCCCGCGGCCATGTAATTGTAAACTTTCAGCATATAGCTGCGTAAACCCTGATCAACGGCGTCTTGTACGCCAGTCCTTATCGGGGTTTGAAATCTCGTGTCAGCCATGGAAACCTCCTCCAAAAAAACACCTTGCCCCAGATATGGGGGGAGCTTGAGCCTTCGTCAAGTTATCATGTCTTAACAAATAAATCCATTTTACGGGCAAGCGCTACGTCTTTGTTTGTAACACCACCTGCCGAATGGGTGGCAAGCGTCACCTCAACCCGGCCATAGACATTTAACCATTCCGGGTGATGGTCCGTCTTTTCGGCAAAAAGCGCCACCCGGCTCATCCATCCCCACGCCTGGCTGAAGGATTTGAACTGGTAGGTCTTGGTAATGGCATCGCGGCCCTCGACCTCAGACCAGCCCTCCAGTTCGGCCAGTAGCCTGGCCCGCTCCGCGCCGGCCAAAAGCGCATCATTCATGCCATCGCCTGCAGATCATAAGATTCCTCGACCGCGTAGGGCCCGCCACCGCGGGACGGCCTGGATGAAAACAACACAAACCGGTCCACCTCAAATACCCGGCTCCGGTAAAGGCTATGGGAAACCACAAATCTCTCGAGCGTCAGCAGGTCCGGTTCCCGCAATCTTGCGAGTGTCACATGCGGCACAAATTTTCGCTGTTCGGCCGGAAGCCCCAAAATCTGGGCAATTCTCTCATGAATCGATTGCAGCCGCCGCAATTCAGCACTTTCTTCAACTGCGCTGAAAAGCGTATGGGGCTTGTTGCCCCCCATCACATCAATGCCCTTGAGCCGCAGCGAAAACGGTCTGGCCTCGATGCCATCAAGCTCGTAGGCAATTTCACGCGCCAACCCGCCGTCAATATCGCCAATAAAACGCAGCGTGATGTGGAAGGATTCGCGGTCGATCCAGCGGGCGCCAATAACGCCGCCTTTCATGAAATCGAGATCGAAGGAAACATCGGCGGGAATTTCAACACCGGTAAACAGTCTGGGCATGGCGGGCATCCTTATTGATGAAGGGTGTCTCGGAACGCTGATATGCAAGCTAACGTGATTCTCTGGCTTGCCAAGCCCTATTTTGGCTGAACTCTCTGAATTAATTCCTCCACTTTCGGCATGACTCTCCTGACGATTTCGTCAACGCCCTGCGAATTTGGATGAATTCCGTCGGCCTGGTTAAAATTTGGCAAAGCCGCTACCCCCTCCAGATAGAAGGGATAAAGCAGCGCCCCATGTTTTTCCGCCAATTTGGGAAATAACCCGTCGAAGCGCGCCACATAGTCCGGCCCCATATTGGGCGGTGCCTTCATGCCCAGGATCAGGACTGGAAGCCCGCGTGATGTGGCCCGGACCAGGATTTCGTCAAGAGCCGCCTCGGTCTGGCCAACGTCAAGCCCGCGCAACGCGTCATTGGCGCCAAGTTCCACCACAAGTCCGTTCACATCATCGGTCAGCGCCCAGTCCAGCCGGGCCAAACCGCTTGCAGCAGTATCGCCCGAAACGCCCCCATTGATGATGCTGAGGTCGGGATATTTCGCTTTCAAGGCCGCTTCAAGCCTGGCGGGAAAGGCCTCAGAGGATTCAAGCCCAAGTCCTGCTGTCAAACTGTCACCCAAGGCCAGGAGAACAACCGGCTTTGCAAACGCAACCGAAGTGAAGGCAAGGAAAGCAGCAACAAGGGCGATTATTCTGAGCATTCCACCAGAAATAGGCACTCCGTCACAAATTCTCAAGATAACTTCACTCGACAAATCATCCGGCCCCTCCCATTTGTAAGCCCATGGCCCAACACGCGGTTTCCCTGCAAGACATCACCCTCACGCTGCCCAGCCGCGCCGGAGCGGTTGAAATTCTGCGGGGTGTTGATCTCAGCGTCAATTTGGGTGAGGCCATTGGCATTGTTGGCCCGTCAGGTTCCGGCAAGACGTCGCTTCTCATGTTGATCGCCGGCCTTGAGCGGGCAACGTCGGGCACGATCGAAGTTGCAGGCGTCTCCCTCACCGGCAAGAATGAGGATGCGCTCGCCCGTTTCCGGCGTGACACCATCGGCATCATTTTCCAATCCTTCCATCTCATCCCGACCATGACGGCCCTCGAGAACGTGGGCATCCCGCTGGAGTTCAAGGGCGTTTCCAATGCGCTGCAAATCGCCAGGGAAAAGCTGGAGCGCGTCGGACTGGGCCATCGGTTGACCCACTACCCCGGCCAGCTCTCAGGCGGCGAACAGCAACGCGTCGCCATCGCCCGCGCCCTGGCTTCCGGCGCCAGCCTATTGCTGGCCGATGAACCCACCGGAAATCTTGACCAGGAAACCGGCGACCAGATCATCAACTTGCTCTTTGAATTGAAAGACCAGCATGCCGCATCGCTGCTGTTGATCACTCACGACCGCGCCCTGGCCCAGCGCTGTGACCGCATCGCCGAGGTGCGCGACGGCCGCATCATTACCGGCAATCACCCCGGCAATCAAACATGAATGTTTCACTGTGGTTCCGTTTCGCAGCCCGCGAACTGCGTTCGGGCCTCAAGGGATTTTGGATTTTTCTGACCTGCCTTGCATTGGGAACAGCTGCAATTGCCATTATTGGCTCGCTGTCAGCTTCAATCGAGCGCGGCCTCAATGAGCAGGGTCAACCCCTGCTCGGAGGTGATGTGGAATTTGCACTTGTTCACCGCGAAGCCACAGACAGGGAACTTGAATTCATTCAAGGCAAGGGCGAAGTCAGCAAGGCTGCCACCCTGCGCGCCATGGCAACAGCCCCCGAAGCCACAACTCTGGTTGAAATCAAAGCTGTCGATGGAAACTATCCGCTCTACGGAAAAGTTGTGCTCGAGGGCAACGTCCCATTGAGTTCGGCAATTTCCCAGCATGGGCCCATTTATGGGATTGCTGTCGATCCACTCCTTCTCGACCGCCTTGGCGTAAAGCGAGGTGACAAACTCACAATCGGCACGACCGAGTTCGAAGTGGGTGGCGTAATCTCAGTCGAACCCGACCGCATCTCCGACGGCTTCATTCTTGGCCCCCGCGTTCTCATGAGTGCGGACGCCTTGAAAGCAACCGGCCTCATCCAGCCCGGCAGCCTTGTCACCTATCGCTACCGCGTCAAACTAGTGAATAGCCAAAATCTCAACGCTGCAAAGGAACTGGTCGATTTGGCCAAGACTGCCTTTCCTGATGCGGGCTGGCAGGTGCGCTCCAGGGATCGCGCCGCCCAGGGTGCTGAGAACTTTGTCGACCGGCTCTCCTATTTCATGACACTTGTGGGCCTCACGTCACTGATCGTCGGCGGTGCTGGCATCGCCAATGCGGTTGCAGCCTTCATTGATCGGCGCATCGCAACCATCGCCACGCTGAAATGCCTGGGCGCGCCCGCAAAAGATGTTTTCGGAATTTATCTCACTGAAATTGGGCTGGTGGCCATGATCGGCATCGCCATTGGCGTGGGCGCTGGTGCGCTAACCCCGGTGCTCGCCCAAACCTATCTGCAAAATATTCTGCCCCTGCCGCTGACATCGCAAGTTGAAATCATTCCTTTGGCGCTTACAGCCGCGTTGGGGCTGCTGGTCACCTTGGCCTTTTCCATATGGCCGCTTGCACGCACCCATCAGGTTCCAGCCTCGGCACTCTTCCGCCACCGCATTGTGCAAATTTATAACTGGCCGCGCTGGCCCTATCTCGTGAGCATTGTGAGCGCCCTCGCCTGCATTGCCGCATTGGCCTTCGTGAGCTTCGAAAATCAGCGGGCCACCGCCTATTATTTAGGCGGTCTGGTGATCAGCTTCGCAGCCCTGCTGATTTTGGCCTATGCCATCATCAAGCTGGCCGAAAAATCGCCCAAGCCCAAATCCACCATTCTGCGCTATGCCATTTCCAATCTCTATAGGCCGGGTTCTTCCGCCATGTCGGCTATTTTGGCGTTGGGCTTGGGCCTCACGCTTTTTGTGGCCCTGGCCCTGACCGATCAAACCATCAGCGCAGAATTGCGCGCAGGCATTCCTGAAAAGGCGCCCGCATTTTTCATTCTCGATGTCAAAAACGACGAATTGCCCGCATTTGTTGCAGCACTCAAAAAATTTGAGGGCGTTGGTAAGATTGACAATGCGCCCATGTTGCGTGGCCGCATTGTCAGGGTGGGAGACATCGCTGCTGAGAAGGTGGCAACGCAAGGCGATGGCAGTTGGGCGCTCCGTGGTGACCGGGGATTGACCTACGCGGATTCCCTTCCGCAAAATTCAACTCTCATCGAAGGGAAATGGTGGGACAAAGACTATGACGGCCCGCCACTGGTTTCCGTGGTGGATGAAGTGGCCCGCGATATCGGGCTTAAAATTGGCGATAGCATAACCGTCAATGTGCTGGGCCGCGATGTGACCGCCAGGGTTGCAAACTTCCGCCAGGTGAACTGGCGCAGCATGGGCATAAATTTTGTCATGGTGTTTTCGCCCAACACGCTGAAATCGGCTCCCCACAGCTACATCGTCACTGTTGAGATGGAAGGCGGTGACGAAGCCAGGCTGCTCAACACCGTGGCCCGGACTTTTCCATCTGTCACAGCCGTCCGGGTGAAGGATGTTTTGATCACCGTCAGTGACTTGCTCGGAAAAATGCTGGCGGCCATCCGGGGCGCCAACGCCTTGACGCTTCTCACCGGCGTCTTGGTTCTCTCGGGTGCATTGGCTGCTGGCCTCTCAAGCCGCACCTATGAGGCCGTGGTTCTCAAAACCTACGGCGCATCAAGGGCCCAGCTCATGGGCGCATTCGTCATTGAATATGCAATCCTTGGCCTCGCCGCTGCAGTCTTTGGAATTATTGTAGGCTCCCTCGGCTCCTGGTTTCTGGCGGTATGGATTTTGGAAATGCAGTGGAGTTTTTCAATTGTGGTGGCCTCAACCACTGCCCTCCTCGCAATGGTCATAACGATTGCCGCTGGCCTCATCGTGACGTGGCGGGCACTCGCTGCAAAACCCGCACCCATTTTGAGAAACGAGTAGAAATTTGAGGGCTTTCGAGCTAGGAAAATGCCATGGTCATTCTCAATCGCATTTATACGAGGACCGGCGACACGGGCGAAACAGCGCTCGGATCAGGTACGCGCGTTTCAAAGGCCCATCTTCGCATTCATGCCTATGGCACAGTGGATGAAACCAATGCCACGATAGGCGTTGCAAGACTTCACACCAGCACTGAGCCCTTCGCCAAACTGGACATGATGCTGGCGCGCATTCAAAACGAGCTCTTCGATCTGGGCGCTGATCTCTGCGTGCCAGACACCGGTGAAAAACTTGACTACGAACCCTTGCGCATCCTGCCCAAACAGTATGAGCGGCTCGAGCACGAAATCGACGAGCTCAATGCTGAGTTGGAGCCGCTGCGTTCATTCGTCTTGCCGGCAGGCCATGCCGCAGCGACCCATCTCCATGTGGCCCGCACGGTCTGTAGGCGCGCCGAGCGCTTGATCGTTGAATTGCAATCAACCTCAGGCGAGCATGTCAGCGAAGGCGCCATTGCCTACATCAACCGCCTGTCAGATTTTTTGTTCGTCGCCAGCCGCTGGGTCAATGCAAAAACCTCCGGCGATGTTCTCTGGGTTCCCGGGAAGACCCGCTAGTGTTCATTCCGCTGCATGACAACACGCCCCTGAAAGTCATTCGCTTTCAGTTCGTGACGATTGCCATCATCGCTGCAAACGTCATCGTGTTTCTGATGACGGGGGCTTTCCAATCCGACCAGTTCATCGGCAGTGTTGCGGCAAGCTTTGGTGTTGTGCCAACTGATCTCACGCACTTTGTCACCACGCCAAATCCAATTCCAGAACCCGCAACCCTGATCACCTATATGTTTCTTCACGCCGGTTGGATGCATCTGCTGTCCAACATGGTCTTTCTCTGGGTCTTTGCCGACAATGTTGAGGATGCCTTCGGCTACGTCATCTTCGCCCTGTTTTATCTCTTCTGCGGAGTAGCCGGAGCCTTGGTCCATGTGGCGGTGGCGCCTGACTCGGCCTCACCCCTGATCGGCGCATCCGGTGCTGTTTCGGGCGTTATTGCCGCATACATGCTGCTTTACCCCAAAGCCCGGGTTTGGATTTTGCTCTTTATGCGAATACCGCTTCGCATATCCGCCATTTGGGTTTTGGGCGGCTGGTTCATCTTGCAAATAGTCAGCGCCTATCTAGCCTTGGGCGGCGAGGAGCAGGTGGCTTGGTGGGCCCATATTGGCGGCTTTGCTGCGGGTCTTGTTCTGACACTTGTTCTGCGCTCAAGGCTTTTGATCAGTCCCCCTGCTTAGAGCAAATCCCGCAAAAGTTGAAGACTTTTGCGGGATTTGCTCCAACGTATTGATCTGGCGCGATTCCTTTTCGGCAAGCCGATTCCGGCTTGCCGGGAAGCGCGCTAGAATTTGGGTCGGGAAGCATATGTGCCATGTCGGTGCCAGAATTGACTCTGGACAGTCCGCCAACTAGGTTCCGCGCAAATTTCACATGAGGGTGCTAATGAAGGTTTTGGTCGCCGTAAAACGGGTTGTCGATTACAACGTGAAAATTCGCGTCCGCGCTGATGGCTCAGGCGTTGAGCTGGCCAACGTCAAAATGTCCATGAACCCGTTTGATGAAATCGGCGTCGAAGAAGCCATACGTCTGAAAGAGGCGGGCAAAGCCACCGAGATTATAGCCATAACCATTGGACCTGCCCAAGCCCAGGAAACCCTGCGCACCGCTCTTGCGATGGGCGCCGACCGCGCCATTCTGGTAAAGTGTGACGACTATGTTGAACCACTGGGCGTTGCCAAGATTCTCAAAGGCGTTGTTGAAGTCGAAAAACCCGACATCGTAATTCTCGGCAAACAGGCAATCGACGATGACTGCAATCAAACCGGCCAGATGCTGTCCGCACTTCTGGGCTGGGCTCAGGCTACAGCCTGTTCCAAATTGGAACCAGGTGTGGACGAAGCAATCATCACGCGCGAAATTGATGGTGGCCTGCAAACCCTGAAAGTCAAAATGCCATTGATCGTCACCACCGACTTGCGGCTGAACCAGCCACGCTATGCCTCGCTTCCCAACATCATGAAGGCCAAGAAGAAGCCGCTCGATGAAAAGACGCCTGCCGATTATGGCGCCGACGTAAAGCCGCGCTTGAAAGTGATCAAGACGGATGAGCCGCCCAAGCGGCTGGCTGGTGTTAAAGTAAAGTCCGTGAGCGAGCTTGTATCCAAACTCAAAGAAGCAGGAGCAGTATAATCATGGCCGTACTTCTCATTGCTGAACACGATAACAAATCCCTCAAGGACGCTACCCACAAGGCGTTGACCGCCGCCGCCCAAATGGGCAGCGACGTGCACGTGCTGGTTGCCGGCAACAATGCCGGCGCCGCAGCAGCACAAGCTTCCAAGCTGACAGGTGTCAAAAAAGTGCTGCATGCCGAGAGTGCCTCATTCGAGCGCCCCCTTGCAGAACCCATGGCAGCACAGATTGTGGCCTTGGCCGGAAACTACGAACACTTCGTTGCAGCCGCCACCACCAACGGCAAGAACTACATGCCGCGCGTTGCCGCACTTCTCGATGTCATGCAAATTTCCGACATTTCCGAAGTGAAGTCCGCCGATACATTTGTGCGGTTGATCTATGCCGGCAACGCCGTTCAAACCGTTCAGGCAACTGACGCCAAGAAAGTCATTACTGTGCGCACCGCATCCTTTGCCGCAACTGATGAGACGGGTTCTGCCCCAATTGAAAAAATAGCTGCAGCGGCTGACCCCGGCCTTTCAACCTATCAAAGTGAAAACCTCACCAAGTCTGACCGGCCCGAACTCACCTCTGCCAAAGTCATCGTCTCCGGCGGTCGCGGCATGCAGAACGGGGAGAACTTCAAGATGCTCGAGGCCGTGGCCAAGCAATTGGGCGCAGCCGTGGGGGCCTCGCGCGCCGCTGTTGATGCAGGCTATGTTCCCAATGATTACCAGGTTGGACAAACCGGCAAAGTCGTCGCACCTGACCTCTATATCGCTGTTGGCATATCAGGCGCCATCCAGCATCTCGCCGGCATGAAAGATTCCAAGATCATCGTCGCCATCAACAAAGATGAGGATGCGCCAATATTCCAAGTGGCGGACTTCGGACTGGTGGCCGATCTTTTTACGGCCGTCCCCGAACTGGAAACCGAACTGGCCAAGGTTGTGAAATAGCAACCGATGCTGCTCTACAGCGCACCCCTCAGTTTATTTGGCCGCAAGGTTGAAGTGGCTCTGGGCGAAAAGGCGCTGAGTTTTGATCGGGTCATGGTGCCTTTCAGCCAGACCCGAGGCTACGCGCCAAAGCACCCTGCTGTGCTGGCGGCCAATCCCAAAGGTCAAGTGCCAGTTCTGGTCGATGGCGATCTCACGCTCTACGATTCAACCGTCATCACCGAGTATCTCGAAGATGCCTACCCGCTGCCGCCGCTAATGCCCCGCAATCCTGCAGCGCGGGCCCAGTGTCGGCTGCTGGAACTTGAGGCCGACGAAATTCTTCTGTCGCCGGTGAGAAAATTGATGCACCGAAGCGAACCTCCAGGTCCCGATGTTGCCAGGCGCCAGCAGCAAGAAGATGAAGCCATTGAGGCAGAAAAGGTGATTGCGCGGAATTATGGAATGCTGGAGCGCAAACTTGGATCCCGCGAATTCCTCTGCGATGCCTTCTCTGTGGCTGACATTGCGACATTCATGGTGGTTCACTACGGGCTTCGCTTGGGCGCGCCCTCACTTTCAGGTCACCAGAATCTGCTGTCCTGGTATCAGCGCCTGTCACTCCGTCCAAGTTTTGCAAAAGCAATTCAGGAAATTGACGCGGCCGACAAACAATTGTCCCATCCCGTCACGCGGCGTTAACCCGCGGGCCAAGTCGTTGCACCCTACCTCTTTACGGCCGTCCCCGAATTGGAAACCGAACTGGCCAAGGTTGCAAAATAAAAATCCTCAGGTCATTAACTATAAACGAATAGGCTTGGGATAGTTGGCATTTGAAGGCGCTTTCTCAACAACTTTATATACGAATTCTTCACGAGTCTTGTTTAGCTATCCAAGCTAATGACACACGTAACCAGTGAGGAGAGCCGGGCGCCTGAGCCCCAATGGACCTGGGCCGGCGATTTGCTCGGACGAATTGCGATTGTCGTGGTCTTCGGCATGGGTATTTCAGCCAAATCAAAAGCCATTTTCAAGAATGCGCAGGATTGGCTATCGGCGTCACCAAATTTCGAAGCCTTGCAGCTACTTTCAGAACTGGCAGGCCTCGCTTTTCTTATTCTTGTGGTTTCAACCGCCATTATCAGACTGAAGCCAGTGCGCTCTGCTGAAGGCGTCGAGCCACGGTTCACAGCACTCGCAGGAACTTTCGCATCGACCTTCATAATTTTGATTCCACCCACCGTGATGCTATCCCCTACGCTCAAGATAGTGGCGCTTTGCCTGACTGCAGTGGGTTTTATACTCTCGGCCTATGTGCTCTATTGGCTCGGCCGCTCATTCAGCATTATGGCGGAAGCGCGCCGCCTGGTGACGGCAGGGCCCTACAGATTTGTTCGCCATCCTCTCTATGTGGTTGAAGAGATCGCCGTTATCGGGACCCTGATTTTGAACTTGTCGCTACCTGCAGTGCTGCTTATCGCTGCGCAATGGGCCCTGCAGTTACGTCGCATGCATCATGAGGAGCTGGTGCTGGCCAAGGCCTTTCCGGAATATGCCAGCTATGCGGAGCGAACACCCAAAATCCTGCCCCGGTTCAAAACCATTCAGGCTGGAAAACCGGCCTGAGCCAATGGTGAAATCGCATGCTTTTACCTGATCCCATATCGATCATTCTGGCGATGCTGATTTTTGTTCCGTTGGAACGGATTCTTGCGCTCCGCCGTGAACAGGGCATATTCCGGAAATCTTGGCAGCTCGATTCCATATACTTTCTATTGAATGGAATATTCATCAGCGCCGGCCTCATGCTGATACTCGTGGCGGCGCTGGTGCTCGGCGCCGTCCTTGTGCCAGCTGAGTTCCACTCCTGGGTTGGCTCACTGCCCTTGTGGATTCAACTGCCCGCCGTGTTGCTTGTCTCTGACCTTGGTTTCTATTCAGCGCACAGGATGTTTCATAAGATACCTTGGCTCTGGAAGTTCCATGCAGTTCACCACAGCATCGAGGAAATGGACTGGCTCGCCGCCCACCGCGTACATCCTCTCGACCAGATACTGACCAAGGGTGCCTCAATTTTGCCAATCATCGCCTTGGGATTTTCTCCAGACGCCATTGTTGCCTACGCTGCGCTCTATCACTGGCAAGCTTTGCTCATTCATTCCAATGTGAGGATCAATTTCGGGCCATTGGCTTATATTTTCGCCTCACCGCGCTTTCATCACTGGCACCACGCAAATCACAGGGAGGCCTACGACAAGAACTTCGCAGGCCAGCTCTCATGTCTCGATGCGCTGTTTGGAACGATGCATATGCCAAAAGAAAAAATGCCTAAACGCTACGGAACGAACATGCCCGTTCCCCAAAGCTATGGCCCGCAATTACTGTATCCATTCCAGCCCGATGTTTACAAGCCTGCAAAACAGTCCGCGCAGCAAGAATAGCAAATATCAAACAGAATAAACCGGATCGAATTTTCCAGTCCCGATCTCGTCAGGCGGCGGGTACAAGAAATAGCTGCCATCAACCGGGAATCCTCATATCCTCTTGCGCCCCGCCAACCATGACGCGGCCAGCGACATGACAACCGACAGAACCAGAAAAACAACGGACATCCATGCAATGCCTGCGGTGATGCCATCATCAATCACAAAGCCGCCAGCAGCTGCTCCGATCGATTGGCCAAGATAAACCGCCGACGTGTTGAGAGCCACTGTTGCCGCTGCAAGGGTTGGCGCCACCGCCACCAACCTGCTTTGTTGCAATGAGTTGGATGAGAATGACCCAAGCCCCCAAACAGTGCCAGCAACAATCGCCCAATGATAACTGCCAAAGAACAGGCCAAACAAGCCCATGCCGGCGACCAGCGACAAGAGCGAGATTAAAACCGCAAGGTCCACCCCAAACCAGCCTACAGCCCGCGTGGCGAGATAATTTCCGGCAACACCCGCCACCCCAAAAACGGCAAACATGGCAGCGATCTCGGCAGGAGATGCGCCGAATGCCTCACGCAGCGTCGGCGCCAGATAGCTTACAATCGTGAATTGCCCTGACATGCTGAGCAACGTGACCAGCATGATACACAGCAGCAGCGGATTCCTGAAAACTGAAATCCACGACGAAATTTGCAATGGTACGACGCGAAGACCAGGCCTGAGCGACAGCCAAGCACTGGCGCAGGAAACAGCCGAAATGGCCGCCATTCCCAGAAACGCGGCACGCCATCCAATTTCCGAGGCCAAAATGCTTCCCAACGGAATGCCCACAACCGAAGCTGCCGACCAGCCAATGAAAATAAACGCAATTGCCTGCGAACGTTTCTCTGCCGGCACCAGGAGACCAACCGTTGCCGCAGCCTGGGGCGTAAATACGGCAGCTGAAATCATGCCAACCGTCCGAATGATCAGCAGCGACCAAAAATCCGGCGCAAATGCCGCAAGCGCATGGCTGACCGCATAGATTGCCATTGCCACAACAAGCAGCATCCGCCGGTCATACCGGCTGGTAAAGCCAGCCAGCAGCGGCGCGCCAAACCCCACAACCAGGCCACCCGCAAAAAGCAGCAGCCCGGCTGTAGCCGACGGCACGGCAAGATCAGTGCCCAGAACATTCAAAAGTCCAGCCGGCAGCAGAACACCGGTTCCAATGACAAAATTGCCAAACAGCAGCGACCACAGTGCAAATCGCGGCGCAATTTGGTCAGAGATATGTGTCATTGGCCCAGCTTTCATCCACTCCCCTTAAAGCAATGTCTGATGCATATTGCACCCGCGAAATAGTCTTGCTCTAATTCCATGCCCGTTATAGGTTCAATATCTAAATCCAATTGAGTAATCGAGCGAAATGAAGATCAGGAAAGTCGGCATCATTGGCGCAGGCCAAATGGGAAGCGGCATTGCCCATGTTTGCGCCCTCGCAGGCTTTGAAGTCGGCGTCAATGATGTCAGCAAAGACCGCATCGATGCCGGCATGAACACCATCACCGGCAATCTGGGGCGGCAGCTGCGGTCAGGAAAGATTACCGAAGCCGCCCGGGACGCAGCCCTTAAACTCATCAAACCCGTCGAAAGTTATGAAGGTTTTGCCGATTTCGATTTGGTGATCGAATCGGCCATTGAAGATGAACAAATCAAACGCAAGATTTTCCAAGCCCTCTGCCCGCATCTGCAGCCCCACACCATTGTGGCTTCGAATACGTCTTCAATCTCCATAACCAGGCTTGCCGCCGTGACGGGCCGCCCGGAAAAGTTCATGGGCATCCACTTCATGAATCCGGTGCCTGTGATGGAGCTGGTCGAGCTCATTCGGGGCATTGCAACGGATGAGACAACTTTTGCCACAGTGACCGAGTTTACGCTTGCTCTCCACAAAACCATTGCCGTCGCCGAAGATTTTCCGGCCTTCATCGTCAACCGCATCCTTCTGCCCATGATCAACGAGGCGATATATACGCTTTATGAAGGTGTAGGCGGCGTCCATGCCATTGATACCGCCATGCGCCTCGGCGCCAAGCACCCGATGGGACCCTTGGAGCTTGCTGATTTCATTGGCCTCGATACCTGCCTGTCGGTCATGCAGGTTCTTTACGAAGGTCTGGCCGATTCAAAATATCGCCCCTGCCCGCTGCTGGTGAAATACGTCGAAGCCGGTTGGCTGGGCCGCAAAACCAACCGCGGCTTCTATGATTACCGTGGCGAAAAGCCGGTGCCAACCCGCTAGCTCTTTTCGGCAATTGCAGCCTTGATCAAGGCGATCGCTTCAGCGCCGTTCCATTCGGCTGGCCCCAGCAAGCGGCCGATTTCGCGGCCCTGGCGATCAATCAGCACAGTGACGGGCAGTCCCAGCGCTTGTAATTCCTGCAGTGCTTTTGAGGTTTGGTCCACATAGAGGCCAAGCGCATCAGAACCGGTTTCTTTCAAAAACGCTGCAGAGGCCGCAAGCCCCTTACGGTCCACACTCAAGGCTATGACTTCAAAATCCTCCGAACCCAGTTGTCTCTGTAAATCTGCCAGGGTAGGCATTTCCTTGCGGCAGGGTGCGCACCATGTGGCCCAGAGATTGAGCAGCACCACTTTGCCTCGCCATTTGGCCAGACTGACATCGGTCCCGTTGGCATCCTTGAAGGCAATGTCGGGAACTTCCGATCTGTCAGCCTTGACCAAAAATGCCGCCAAAGTACCGGTGGCAAAGGCTTTATAACCACTGTCCGTTACAGTGCCTGCGTGTTGGGCAGGAGTGCCAAGCGCAAAATACCCTATGCCCAATGCCACGATTGCCCCAGCCATTATCAATATCAGGGAATTTTGATTTCGCTTTGGTGCATTCATGGCTAAAAGACTTCCCTGATTGAGGACGAGGATTTTCAATGACCAATAAAATGTGGGGCGGCAGGTTCAAATCCGGACCGGACGCCATCATGCAAGAGATCAATGCTTCCATCAGCTTCGACAAGCGCTTGTATAGACAAGACATCGCGGGCTCGAAGGCCCATGCCGCGATGCTGGCCCAACAAGGCATCATCTCAAAAACCGACTCTCATGAAATTAGGCGCGGATTGGGTCAGGTTCAAGCAGAGATCGAAAATAACCAGTTCACGTTTTCCGAGGAGCTCGAAGACATTCACATGAATGTGGAGCAGCGCCTCAAGGATATCATTGGCGCACCCGCTGGACGCTTGCACACGGCCCGCTCACGGAATGACCAGGTGGCCACGGATTTCAGGCTCTACATCCGCGATGCCGTGGACCACCTCGACGGCCAACTCAAGGATTTGCAAAACGCCCTGGCTGAGAAGGCTCTGGCCCATGCCAAAACCATCATGCCGGGCTTCACCCACCTGCAGGTGGCCCAGCCCATAACCTTTGGGCACCACTGTCTTGCCTATGTTGAAATGCTGGCCCGCGATCGTTCCAGATTGGCCGATGCCAGAAAGCGCATGAATGAGTGTCCTTTGGGTGCGGCAGCTCTCGCTGGCACCAGTTTCCCGATTGATCGGGCCATGACGGCGAAAGCCCTGGGCTTTGACCGGCCCATGCGCAATTCAATGGATGCGGTGGCCGACCGGGATTTCGTCCTGGAACTTTTATCAACAGCTGCCATCTGCGCCACGCATCTGTCGCGGCTGGCCGAGGAAATTGTGATCTGGTCCACCACCCAGTTTGGTTTTGTGAAACTGTCAGACAAATTTACCACAGGCTCCTCAATCATGCCGCAAAAGCGCAACGCCGATGCGGCTGAATTGGTGCGCGCCAAGCCGGGGAGAATTCTGGGCGCGCTCACCTCGCTGCTTGTCGTGATGAAGGGCCTGCCGCTGACGTACTCCAAAGACATGCAGGAAGACAAGGAACCGGCCTTCGACGCCATCGACAATCTGTCGCTGGCAATTGCCGCGACCGTCGGCATGGTGCGAGACCTGGAGCCCAACAAAGACGTGATGCGCAAGGCCGCAGCGACCGGATTTTCCACCGCCACCGATTTGGCCGACTGGCTCGTCCGCACGCTGAACATTCCATTTCGTGAGGCCCATCACATTACCGGATCGATTATTGCGATGGCTGAAAAGCAGGGTTGCGACCTGCCCCATGTGGAATTGGCCGACATGCAAAAAATCGAGCCCCGCATGACCAAAGATGTCTACAAGGTCCTGACGGTCGAGGCCTCGGTAAATTCGCGCACCAGTTTCGGCGGCACCGCATCTTCAAATGTGACCCGTGAAGCCAGGCGCTGGCTGAAATTATTGCAGTAGGAAACCCAACGATGAAAATCATTGTCACAGTTTTGGTGCTTCTCGGCATCGCCACGTCACTCAACGCGTGTGGTCGCCGCGGCGATCCCGAGCCTCCGCAGCTGCAGCAGGCGCAATAAGTCATGCATCATTTCGCCTATCGCGACGGAGTGTTGCATGCCGAGGACGTGAGCCTGTCGGTTATCGCTGAAGAAATTGGCACTCCCTTCTATTGTTATTCCATCGCAACACTCGAGCGTCACTACAACGTGATGGCCCAGGCCTTCAAAGATGTTGAGCATCAGATCTGCTATGCCATGAAGGCAAATTCCAATCAGGCGATCCTCAAGACCATGGCTGATCTGGGTGCAGGCATGGACGTGGTTTCCGAAGGCGAATTGCGCCGCGCTTTGGCTGCCGGAGTTCCGGGCCGCAAGATCGTGTTTTCTGGCGTTGGCAAGACCGCGCGCGAAATGGCGCTCGCCCTGAAGGAGGGCGTTTCCTGTTTCAACGTTGAATCAGAACCCGAGCTTGAATTGCTTTCGGTTGTAGCCCAGCGCACCGGTCAGCGCGCCACCATCTCCATCCGCGTCAATCCTGATGTCGATGCCAGAACCCACGCCAAGATCACGACCGGCAAAGCCGACAACAAGTTCGGCATCTCCTTTGCGAAAGCCTCCGCAGTCTATGCCCGTGCGGCAGCACTCCCTGGTCTCGATGTGGCCGGAATTGACATGCACATCGGCAGCCAGATCACCGAACTTCAACCCTTCGAGCAAGCCTTCCGGCTGATGGCCGAACTCACGACGCGGCTGAAATCCGAAGGCCACAATATCCGCCATCTCGATCTGGGCGGCGGCCTTGGCGTGCCCTACCGTGGCACCAATGATGTGCCGCCCCACCCGGATGAATATGCCGCCATGGTAAAGCGCACCTTGGGTCACTTGGGCCTCAAATATGTGCTGGAGCCGGGCCGCATGATTGTTGGCAATGCGGGAGTTCTGGTGTCCAGGGTCATCTATGTGAAAGAGACGGGGGAGAACTGTTTTATCATTCAGGACGCCGCCATGAATGACCTGATCCGGCCAACACTCTATGACGCCTATCACGAAATCATGCCGGTGAAGCAGCAAGGCGATGCCAGCGTCGCGATTGTCGCCGACGTGGTGGGGCCTGTGTGCGAATCAGGTGATTATCTCGCCAAAGCCCGGCGCATGAGCAGGCCTGAAGCGGGTGACCTGTTGGCGACGATGACGGCTGGCGCCTATGGCGCCGTGCAGTCTGGCACTTACAATACGAGACCCCTGGTGGCAGAAGTTTTGGTGAAAGACAGCAGGTGGTCACTGGTGCGACCCCGCCAGACCTATGAGGAACTGATTGGCCTTGATAGCCCTGCCAGCTGGCAAAGGTGACTCTTAACAATGTGATCACATCAAGGGAGCATAATTCTGCCCTTCTGTGATAACATAATTCTGCCCTTCTGTGATAATATGAGACCACAATGGCTAAAACAGCACAGGCTGGTATCGAGCGAAAAGTGACTTTGGCGCGGGCGACCCTCACTTGGGAAGCCTTATGGGCCGCGCTTTGCTGGCCACTCATTTTGACGGCAGCATTGGCCGCCATCATACTGTCAGGCCTTTTATCCGAACTTCCCGATGTAGCCCGTTATGGCGTTCTAGCGCTCAGTTTAGGCGCGATTGCCTGGTCACTTGGCGCGTTCCGGCGCGTCCATTGGCCCAGCACCTACGACGCCATGCGGCGCATTGAAACAAAATCCAGCCTCGCCAATCGCCCGGTATCAACTTTGAACGATACGCTCGCTGGCAGCGACGCTGACGAAACCAGTCGTACACTGTGGGAAGAGCATAAGCGTCGTCAACTGGCGGCCCTTACCGACCTGAAAATCGGCCCGCCTCAATCCACCTGGCGCGACCTTGATCCCATGTCATTGCGGGTGCCTGCAAGTCTCGCCCTGATTGCCGGGCTTTTTCTGTCCCAGGGCGATGGCTTTTCACATTTTCGGGAAGCCTTCAACATAGGGCCGGTTTCTGCCCAGACTCCCATGAGCCTGGATGCATGGTTGAAACCACCGGCCTACACGGGGAAACCACCGCTGCTTTTGACCAGTCCGGCCTATGTTGAAAGACTCAAGACCGACGATGAAATTCTGGTGCCTGAAAACGCCGGCCTGGTCATTCGCCTCAATGGCGCCAGCGATCCCCGGTTGAGTTTTTCAGGCCTGGCTGATGAGGGCCAAACCCCCATTGAGATCAAAGACCAGCCTGCAAAAACCAGGTTCGAAAGCGGTGTGTTTGAAGCCGAAACGCAACTCACCCGCCCTGCCCTTGTCCAGGTATTCGATGGCGACACAGAGCTGGCAAGCTGGCGCATTTCCCTAATTCCGGACCTGCCGCCGACAATCGAAATTGTCGATCAGCCAAAGGCGACAAAACTTGGCAACCTGACTCTCAAATGGAAAGCCGCCGACGATTATGGCGTGGCCTCTATCACCTCACGCATCGATCTGGCTGACGAACAAGCTGACGGCGTGGGCTTTGACGGCACTGGCGTCTTTCAATTTGATCCGCCCAAATTGAATATTTCGCTCCGCAAACGCGCCCCTAAAGTTGAAGTCGGAACCACCAATGCGGATTTGGGCGCCCATCCATGGGCCGGCCTGATGGTTGATCTGACACTCGATGCAACGGATGCCGCCAAGCAAACCGCAACCAGCAAGACCATTTCCCTCAAGCTGCCCGAACGCTACTTTACCAGGCCATTGGCGCGCGCTCTTGTTGAGCAGCGCAAGACCCTGATCATGGATCCCGACGCTTCGCTGGAAGTTGAAAAACTGCTGTCAGCCATTTTGATTTACCCCGAAGGGCTGATCGACAACAGCGGAACCCATATTGCGATTGCCGCCGCCATTTCGAGAATTCGAAATATCGTCGATCATGAGGATGTGGAAGAAGCAGTCAACATGCTGTGGCAGCTGGCAGTCCACATTGAGGAGGGCGACCTTTCCGACGCCAGGGCTCAAGTCGAAGCCGCTCGCAAGGCCCTTGAGCGCGCCATTGCCGAAGGAGCCTCCCCTGAGCAGTTGAAAGAATTGATGTCGAAGCTTCGCGACGCCATGGACAAATATCTGCAATCCATGAAGAAGGAAATGGAAAGGCGCTTGGCCGAAGGCCAGACAAACCGCCAAAATCCTTCGCCAAACAGCAAGAATATAACCGAGCAGGATTTGCAGAAGATGCTCGATGCCATTGAGAAGCTGGCTGAAAGCGGGTCGAAAGAAGCTGCCCAGGATCTATTAGCCCAGCTTGAGGAACTTCTGAAAAACATGGAGCCAGGCTTTGCCCAGCAGGGCAACCAGCAGGGCCAGCAGGACGGCTCTGAAATGCTCAACGAGCTGTCTGAAATGATGCGGAAGCAACAGGAGTTGATGGATCAGACCCAGCGCGGTCAGGGCCAGGAGCTAGGTGAGATGGGCGATGACCCCGGCGACAATCCCGGCAATCGCAGTGGCAATTCCAGACAAGGCGACCTGGCAGACCGGCAAGGCGACCTCGAAAGGCAGCTGCAGGAGTTCATGGACAAGCTCGGCCAGCAGGGCCTGCGCACGCCGCCGCAACTGGGCGAGGCCGGGAGGCAAATGAACGGCGCCCAGGAATCCCTTGAGCAGCGCGACCGCCAACAGGCTCTTGGCCAACAGGGCGGAGCCCTCGATCAGATGCGCCAGGGCGCCCAGGACATGGCCCGCCAGATGCAGCAGCAGGCCCAGGGCAACCAGAACAATACCGGACCCGATGGTCGACCAGGAGGCGTTACTGATCCCCTCGGTCGTCCGAAAGCCAGCAATGAGGAATACGAGCATCCCAACGAAAACGCCGTCGGTCTCGAACAAGCCGCCAGGCGCGCCCGCGAAATTCTGGAAAACTTGCGCAGCCGCTCAAATATCCCCGACCTTCCCCGCATCGACAGGGACTACATCGAACGCCTGCTCCGGGGGCTCTATTAAGAGGCTGTAACCACGTGGCCCACGAATGGCAGTTCGCGGAACTGGTGCGCCATGTCCATGCCGTAACCCACCACGAACTTGTCGGGGCAGACAAAGCCGCAGAAATCTGCCTTGATGTTGGCCGCGAGATGGCCAGGCTTTTCCAACAGCACCGCTGTCAGGACATGGGAGGCGCCCCGCGCCGCCAGAAGGTCTTTGGCAAATGCCAGCGTGCGGCCCGATTCCAGAATATCATCAACCAACATCACATCGCGGTCCTGAATTTGCGATTCGATATCGCGCAGGACTTCAACCTGGCCCGAAGATGTTGTGGCAGCCCGGTAGCTCGCCAGAATCATGAAATCAACTTCCGGCGACAATCCGGCGTGATGCATGGCCCTGATCAAGTCAGCGGCAAAAATGAAGCTGCCCTTGAGGACTGGAATCACCAGCAGGTTTTTGGGCTTTCGCGTCGCAATTTCCTTGGCCAGAGCCTGGATGCGGGTTGCTATTTCAGTTTCAGAAAAAAGCACCGCAATGCGGTGTCCGTCAATTACAATGTCACTCATGGAGCGGGATTTGAGCCTATTTCTTGCACATGTGCAAAGCGAATCTCGACATTTTTCGCAGTTTCCGGCGGTGACGCAACGCGGGTGACAAAATTTGTGGCCTCGCCCGCCTTCAGGGGCCTGGCCCCGGTATCCAATGTCCAGCTATAGACCTCGCCCGATTGCGCGTCGCGAAGGCCAAAGCGCAGCCACGGAATTTTCTGCGGTGAACCGGAAATATTTGCAATTTCCCCCTTGATGGTCAGCACCCGCGCACCATCGATGATGGCATGCTGTTGCTCAACCCGCCTCACTTCAAGTCCATAAATATTTATGTCGTAGCCCAAGGCATCGTAGGCCCGGATCGCAATGGGAGCGACACTCACCACCCGCTCCGGGAATGCCGCAGCCGCCGCAACCGGCATCGCAATGCAGGCCGCCAGGATGGCCCACCCCCGCAACCGCGAAAGGCGTTGCTTGCGCCTCACCTCAAATTCCTCCCGCGCAAATCGCGACGCCTCAACCAGCCGCTTCACCTCATGGTCAGGCTCAAACCCATGATTAATGACAGCTGGCAAGTTCCTGGGTGAAATGTCGATGATTTCGATGGCGCGGCCCTCGATCCAGCCATGCCCACAGGACGCACAGGTGATGGCCAACCCATCGCCGTTCAATCGCTGGTCCGGCAAATTGTAGCGCGTGGCGCATGAGGGGCAGGTGATGATCATAATTAGAGCGAACTATTCCTTGAATAACGGGGCCCGGACTTAAGGATTAACAACAAACAGGGTTAATGTGCCGTTAAAGGCTTCTGTGGTCAGAATTGGCTTTGGTGAAATGGAGCGTTGGATTGGTTCGACTTGACAGTGTGGGGCTGCGCTATGGCGATGGGCCGGAGATCCTGAAGGACGTGAGCTTCCGCCTGAAGCCAGGCTCTTTCTGTTTTCTCACGGGTCCATCGGGGGCTGGCAAGACATCCTTGCTGCGCCTCATGTTTTTGGCCCTCAAGCCAACCCGTGGCCTGGTCAATATTTTTGGCCGGGATGTGGCTTCCATGAATCCTAAACAACTGCCCCTGATGCGCCGCCGCATTGGCGTGGTGTTTCAGGAATTCAAGTTGCTCGACCATTTGACCACCTTTGACAATGTGGCCCTGCCGTTGCGGGTGACCGGCCAGCGCCCCGAGAATTACCGGGCCGATGTCATGGATCTCCTGAGTTGGGTGGGCCTTGCCGATCAGGCCCACGCCTATCCGCCTGTGCTGTCGGGCGGCGAGAAACAGCGCGCCGCCATTGCCCGCGCCGTGATTTCAAAACCCGAACTTCTGCTGGCCGATGAACCAACAGGAAATGTTGATCCCATTCTTGCCAAGCGCTTGCTGCATTTGTTTTTGCAATTGAACAAGCAGGGCACCACCGTATTTTTGGCGACCCATGATCTGAAACTGGTGGCCCAGGGGCAGGCTCCCGTGCTGCATCTGGAAAGAGGAATTCTCAGGGCCGCATGAAAAGCGCAAACAAACTCCGGGCAGGACCCATAATCAGGCCGGAAGCAGCGCCCATCAAGGCGCTGACGGTGACCATGACGGTGATGTGCTATCTCGCCTGTCTGGCAATCGGCGCGTTGATCCTGATCAATCGCGCCGTGGACACCTGGACCAGCGGGCTTTCACGCGAAGTAACCGTGCAGGTCCGCATGTTGAAGGACAGCGATGTTGATGGCGAAGTGGCAAGAGCCAAGGCAATTCTCAACGCCACATCAGGTGTCGTGAGCGTTAATGTCCTCGCCCGCGATGCCGGAGCAAAGCTTTTGGAACCCTGGTTGGGCTCCGGCAATTTGGAAGACCTGCCCATTCCGCGTCTCATCAGGGTGACGATTGACGAGACGCACCCGCCGGATTTCATTGCGCTGGCAGAAACGCTGCGAACCAGCGTCAAGGGTGCCGTCCTCGATACGCACCGAAGATGGGAAGCCGAACTGACCCGGATGGCCGATGCCCTTTCAATGCTGTCCTACGCCATTCTCTCGCTCATTTGCATGTCAGCGATTGCCATGGTGATATTTGCCACGCGAACCGTGCTTGACGCCAATGATCACGTTGTCGACGTGCTGCATCTGGTGGGCGCCAAGAACAGCTACATCGCCCGCCAGATTGATGGACGCTTTTTGAAGACTGGCCTGATGGCGGGGCTTCTGGGCGTTGGTCTTGGCATTCTGACTTTCTTTCTGCTGGGCCTCACAGGAACCGTGGGCGCTGGCGGAATTGCTGACGCCAGTCGGGGGCTGTTGTTTGCAACCCCGGATATCGCCGTGTGGAGTTACGGGGCATTGCTGAGCGTGCCGATTTTCGCCACGCTGATTTGCCTGATCACCTCGCGCGTCACATTGATCCGCATGTTGGGCCGCGTGTTATGACACTCCTTCGCTCGCTGATTTTCAATATTGTTTTCTATGTGAACCTGACGCTGATTCTGGTTCTTGGCTCAGTATTCTTCGCAACCCCCCGCAAATGGTCAATTCGCGCCTTGCAGGTCTGGGCGCGCTCATCGCTCTGGTGGCTCCGCATAATTTGTGGGACCACAATTGAAGTTCGCGGCCTGCAGAACATTCCGGCAGGCGCCATTCTTGTGGCGGGAAAGCATCAATCCTTCTGGGAAACCTTCGCCATCCTGCCCTATCTGGATGACCCCTGCATGGTGCTCAAGAAGGAGCTCACCTGGATTCCATTTTTCGGCTGGTTCATTTTCAAGTTTCGCATGATAGCGGTTGAGCGAAGTGCGGGGTCTGCCGCATTGCGAAAGCTGATGGCGAGGGGGCAGGCCGAATTGGCCCGCGGCCGTCAAATCGTCATCATGCCGGAAGGCACCAGACGCAGCCCCGATGCGCCCCCGGATTACAAGCCCGGCGCCGCCGCACTTTATGCAGTGCTCGGCTGCCCCTGCCTGCCCTTTGCATTGAATTCGGGCCTCTACTGGCCAAGACGCAAATTCTGGCGCTACCCCGGCGCCATCATTCTGGAATTTCTCCCCTTGATCCCCCAAGGCCTCCCCCGCAAGGCCTTTCAGGAGCGCCTGCAAAACACGATTGAGACCGCCACAACCCGCCTGGTGGCGGAGGGACGGGCGAAACGCGGCGTAGCCACCGGGAAGAAATGAAATTTCGACATGGCAAAGCCCGCCAGCATGTCTGCTGACGCTTTTGGGATGCGCGTGGCTTCCAAATTTATGGCGGTGCCCTTGGGTTTTTTGTGAGAGCCCTTCGAGGCCCGTTGCTGCGCAACGTGCTCCTCAGGGTGAGGGAAAGAGATGGAGGGGATGTTCCCGTCCTGGCTTCAAGCCTTCCTATGCATAGGGGGTGGTGTGTTTGGGTGGTGTGGCTTAAAGCCTGACCTTGAAACGCAGGGATTTGGCCTCGGGTTCGCTCTTGCAGGGCCCCAGATCGCACGGTGTCTGGTGTTTGCCGCTGAGGTTGTTTAGCCATCGAAGGCGCCCGGGTCGTAATGCCCGAGGGTCTAGCCCGAAGCTCCCGGAGATCGAGGGCGCGTAATTTCCCAAGACCTGCAAGCGCTGCACATGGATTCCGCAATATAGAGACGCTGTCGACACTGTCCCCTCCCTCGGAAACCATCGCCAAGAACTAAACTCCTATTATAGGAACATTTAAAGGGGGCTAGGAAAATAAATATTCGAATATTTTTTTTATTATGTCATTCCGGCGAAAGCCGGAATCTCGCGCAGGATGGACATGAAAGTGGTTCCGCAAATAGAGACTTGCAACTGCAACCAGACTCCGGTTTGCGCCGGAATGATGGAATTTGAGTGGTCGGCATAGCGCGGTCCAAACAACATCCATGTTGCAATTCAATGTGTGCACTGTCGCTGAATTTTCCGTCAGCTATCAAGTCCTGCCATTGCGATGGGGACTTCTTGCCAATCTTCGCCTGAGGCGATGATGCAGGCTGTGCCGTTGGTGTCGGTCACCAGCACGGTCCATGTGCCTTTTGGCGACATGAAAATTTCCATGACCGCCTGGGCGCTTACAATGCCCATAATGCGCCGCGCTTCCTGGTGCTTGGTGGTCAGAAGCTGGGCAACTTTATCATGGCTGCCGCAGGGTGTTGCTGCCGAGGCCGCATTTGTCATGCCAAGGAGGGATGCCGCAGCGATAACTGCAGCGAATTTTATTGAGCTGGTGTGCACAAACATTTCAGTTCTCCATCGCTGGGCGGCGCCATTGCCGCTTGATTGAAGTGAAGCTTATGCCTGCCAATCGAAACCAGCTCTGAACGGGTCGTTCAGATGAAATTCACTTTCGTGTTGATGCCTGTTGGCAACCCAAGCTGACGTCATAGTAGTAAAAATGGACTTTGATGAATGTGCGTTCCTTCACACTTCCGCATAATAAGATGCACTCTCAACACATGGCATCAATGTCATTAATTGCCCGCATTCCAGCATTGAGCCAGATCAATACTGAGTGTTAGTACTCTGGTTGGGCGGCGGGATATTGTTGCCACAAGTCGCCACTGATTTTGTTCTAAAACTGGAAAAATGCCAGTACGACGGGGATTGTCACGGCGGCGCAGATGACCTGGAGGGTGAGGATGTTGGCTATCATCGGAGCGTCGCCGCCCAGTTGTTTGGCGAGGACGTAGGCGCCGGAGCCGGTTGGCACGGCCGCACATAGAATGGCGACTGCTGCTGCCTGGCCGGTTACGCCAAATATGTGCAGCCACAGGACCATGAAGATGGGCATGATCAGAAGTTTGAGAAAGGTTGCGACGAACACCGGGCCTTTGGCCGAGAAGGCTTCATCAATGCGAAGGCCTGCGCCTACGGCCAGGAGCGCCAGACCCAGAGCACCCCTGCCAACCATGTCGAGCACTTGAATGCCGAGAGCGGGTAGGGGGAGCTGCAGCAACTGCCAGACGATGCCGCCAAGGGAGGACCATACGAAGGGATTTTTGAAGATTGTCACGACCATCATCCGCGCATCGGGCTTTTGTTCGGAAACATTGGCGGACATGACCCACACGTTCACGATGTTGAGCAACGGTGTCATTGCTGCGGCACTCAAGCCGCCCAGCGCCAATGCGGGCTGGCCGAAATAAACCGGGATGATGGCGAGCGCTATGAACGTGTGCCAGCGGGTTGCGCCTTGAAACAGGCTGGAGAATTGTGGGCCGTTGAGGCGCAAGCCGGTGCGAATGGGTCTTTGGAAAGCCAGGAGAAGCGCGAACATTGTTGTGATGGCCGCCATCATGGCGAAGGCCATGGACCAGACGGGAACGGTCGAAAAATCAGCCGACGCTATTTCCTTGAATATGATGGCGGGGAAAAGCACGTAGTAACAAATCTGGTCAATGCCGCGCCAATGATCTTGCCCGATTACTCCAGAGCGGCGCAAGCCGAAACCCAGAAAAATGACGATGAAGACCGGCAGCAGGACGAGGAAGGATTGGATCATTGGAGATATTCCGCGACCATCATCACGAGTGGAATTGTCAGAAACGACAAGGCGGTTTGCACAGTCAAGGTGGAGGCAACCAAGGGCGCATCGCCCCCCATCTGGCGCGCCAATACATAAGCGCTCATGGCGGTTGGCACGGCGGCGGAAATCATGCAGGCCACATAGGCTGTGCCTTCAACGCCGGTGAGAAAGCTCCAGACAGTTACAAGGATTGGGGTTCCAACAAGTTTCAATATCGTGCCAAGCCAGACAGCGCCTGAAGGACGCCGGGCATCAATGATGCTCAGGCCTGCTCCCACCATCAGCAGGCCGGGGCCGATAGCGGCATTTCCCAGGAGGGAAAGGCTTGTCATTATGGGGGCATAGATGGGGATATTGAGAAAATTGATGAAGAGGCCGAGGGCTGTTGACCAGACGAATGGATTTCGCAACACGACGTAGGCCACTTCGCGGGGCGATAACCGCCTGCTGTCAGCATTCCTGGCGACGACAGTAACAGCCATGATGTTGGCCACCGGGATCAACGCTCCGATAATGATGGCGACCAGCGCCACGCCTTCATCGCCATAGAGTTTGGCCAGAATGGGCAGGGCAATGAAACCGTTCCAGCGGGTGGCGGATTGGAACACGGATGAATAGGAAGGACCAGACAAAGCCATGGACCGCATGATGAAATTTCGCGCGATGAGCAAGCCGATCGCCATGGTGAAGAAGCTCGCAATCATGGTGGCGGCGACGGCTGTCAGCGGCAGATTGCTTATGTTGGAGCGCGCCAGCGTATCCGTCAGCAAGGCGGGAAAGAAAACACAGTAGCTCAGGAGTTCAAGGCCGCGCCACATTTCTTCTGGCACAATGTCTTTGGCGCGGAGGGCGAGGCCCAAAACAATCAGCAGGAAAATGGGGAGGAGCGTTTCGAATGAGGCGATCATTCCTGCCTCAGAGCATCAAGGGCCGCCTGCAGGATGTAGGCGGCTGCAAGTTTATCGATAACTTTGTCGCGCTTGGCGCGGGAGGCATCAGCCTGGATGAGCATGCGCTCCACGGCTGCCGTTGAAAGGCGCTCGTCCCAAAAGACGATGGTGAGCGATGTGAGCTTGGCCAGATTGCGCGCGAAGGCTCTGGTGGCCTGGGCCCTAGGACCTTCACTGCCATCCATGTTGATGGGCAACCCCAACACAATGACGCCGACATTTTCGCGCGCCGCGATGGCTAGCAGCTCGGTTGCATCGGGTGTAAACTTGGTGCGGCTTATGGTGGTGACAGGTGTTGCAATCTGGCGCGTCAGATCGCTGGTGGCGATGCCGATGGTGGTGGTTCCCAAATCGAGGCCCATGAGCCTGGCATTTTCGGGTAGGTTTTCCAAAGCGGACTGGAGGGCCAAAAGGTGGGTGGACATGGTGCTTCACTAGAGTATTGCATAGCCTCTCACAAGATTGAACGAGGATAAAATGCCGAAACAGACGCTTCGCCCAGTTGGGCCAATTGTTGATCCGCTGCCCGTGGGAAACGTGCCGGACATGCGGCCCCTGCATGGGCGTTGGGTGAGGCTGGAGCATGTTTCCGAAGCCAAACATGCCGCCGATCTTTTTCATTCTTTTGACGGCAAGGATCCCAACGGCGATGTCTGGACCTATCTGGGTTACGGCCCCTTTGCCTCGGTCGAGGAGTTTTCGATCTGGGTGAAGGGCAGGGAAGATTCATGCGATCCGTGGTTTTATGCCTTCATAGCGAGGAACACCGGCAAGGCTGTTGGCATGGGGGCTTTCATGCGTAACGATGCGGCCAATGGCGTGATTGAAATTGGCCACATCTGGATGTCGCCAGGTTTGCAGAGAACCCGCGAGGCAACTGAAGCCATTTACCTGATGATGCGGCATTGCTTTGACGATCTGGGGGTTCGCCGCCTGGAATGGAAATGCGATGCGCTCAATGCGCCTTCGCGGCGGGCGGCGGAGCGGTTTGGTTTCACGTTTGAGGGGATTTTCCGCCAGCATTATATCGTCAAGGGCCGCAACCGCGACACGGCATGGTACGCCATGCTGGACAAGGAATGGCCGAAGGTTCACGGCGCGTTTGAGGCGTGGCTGAAGGATGATAATTTTGACGCATCCGGCCAGCAGAAAGCCAAGTTGCGGGTTCGGCCCTAGGCTGCTATCCAGCGCCTCAGTTTTACATGGGACTCATGATTTATGTCAGTTGATCAGGCCACTGTGCGGCGGGTTGCAAAACTCGCTCGCATCAAGGTGAAGGAAGAAAACGTTGCGCGCCTTGCGGGTGAATTGAATTCCATTCTGCATTGGATTGAGCAATTGAATGAGGTGGATGTGACGGGCGTTGAGCCGATGACGTCGGTGGTTTCCGTCAAGATGAAAATGCGGAAAGACATTGTGACCGATGGAAAAAATCCGGCTGACGTTGTGGCCAACGCACCAGCCAAGGAAGATGATTATTTTCTGGTTCCGAAGGTGATTGAATGAGCAACCTCACTTCACTCACCATTGCCAAGGCCCGGGAAGGCCTGCGCAAGAAGGAATTCACCGCACTTGAGCTGACCGATGCCTACATCGCGGCAATTGAAAACGCCCGGATCCTGAACGCTTATATTGTTGAGACACCGGACAAGGCGCGTGAAATGGCGAAAGCTTCTGATGCCCGGCTTGCCAAGGGAACGGCCGGCGCACTTGAAGGCATTCCGCTTGGCATCAAGGATTTGTTTGCGACCAAGGGCGTTCACACGCAGGCCTGCAGCCATGTTCTCGATGGCTTCAAGCCGACCTATGACTCGACGATTACAGAAAATCTTTGGCGAGACGGCGCCGTGATGCTTGGCAAGCTCAACATGGATGAGTTCGCCATGGGCTCCTCGAATGAGACGAGCTATTACGGCAATGTCATCAATCCGTGGCGGCGGCATAATTCGAATGCGGCACTGGTGCCGGGTGGTTCTTCCGGGGGTTCGGCGTCGGCGGTTGCGGCCCATATTTGCGCGGCAGCGACAGCGACTGACACGGGTGGCTCCATTCGCCAGCCTGCAGCTTTTACCGGCACCGTCGGCATCAAGCCAACCTATGGGCGCTGCTCGCGCTGGGGCGTTGTGGCGTTTGCCTCTTCGCTTGATCAGGCGGGGCCTATTGCGCGCGATGTTCGCGATGCTGCGATCATGCTGAAATCCATGGCGAGCGTTGATCCCAGGGATACGACTTCAGTTGACCTGCCGGTTCCTGATTATGAAGCTGCAATCGGCAAGTCGATAAAGGGATTGCGTGTCGGGATTCCGAAGGAATATCGCGCTGACGGCATGTCGCCTGAAATTGAAGCGCTGTGGAATACCGGTGCGAAGTGGTTGAAGGAGCAGGGGGCCGAGATTGTTGAAATTTCGCTGCCGCACACAAAATATGCGCTTCCCGCCTATTATATTGTGGCGCCTGCTGAGGCTTCCTCCAATCTCGCGCGCTATGACGGGGTTCGCTATGGATTGCGGGTTCCGGGCAATGACATTGTCGATATGTATGAGAATTCGCGCGCTGCCGGATTTGGTCCCGAAGTTCAGCGCCGCATCATGATCGGCACATATGTTTTGTCCGCTGGCTATTATGATGCTTATTATGTGCGGGCCCAGAAAATCCGGACTTTGATCAAGCGGGATTTTGATGAGGCTTGGAGTAAGGTGGATGTGGTTTTAACACCCGCCACGCCGAGCCCGGCCTTTGCGCCCGGTGAAATCAGCGATCCGGTTCAGATGTATCTCAACGACATTTTCACGGTGACGGTCAACATGGCAGGCCTGCCCGGGATTGCTGTGCCTGCAGGTGTTTCGAAAGACGGGTTGCCGCTTGGCCTGCAGCTTATCGGCAAGCCGTTTGATGAGGAAACATTGTTCCAGACGGCAGCGGTGATTGAGCAGATTGCAGGCACCTATAAAGCCCCGCAGTGGTGGTGATATTAACACCTTGAGACTGCCGTTAACTATCTGTTAATTATATTTCCACCTCCGCCGGAAAACTTAATATGGTGAATCCCAGGGATGAGTTTTGGGAGTTGGGGTTTGTTGATGAGAGTTGGGGCAACATTTGCTGGTGTTTTAGTATCTTTGGTTTGTTTGAGTGTTGGCGCACTCGCTGCCGATCCAGGGAAAGATTCAGCCGTCGAATATGGTAAAACTCTGCCACCCATCGGGTTTGTGAAGTTTTGCGCAAGCAGTCCGGCTGATTGCAAGCCGCGGTCCAGCGGCAGTTCCATTCCGATGACGCCAGAGCGCTGGAAGTTGGTTAATCAGGTCAACTCATACGTCAATGGCAAGATCGCTCCGGTGAGCGATCAGGATCTTTATGGTGAACCCGAATATTGGACATACCCCAAGGATGCCGGTGATTGCGAAGACTATGTGCTGCTGAAGAAACGGTATCTGGAAAGGCTGGGCTTTGCCCGTGACGCGCTGCTGATTACGGTGGCTCTTGATGAGAAAAAAGCGGGTCATGCCGTTCTGACACTCTCCACCGAGTCCGGCGACTATGTTTTGGACAATCGCAAGGACGACGTGGTGCGGTGGAACCAGACTGGCTATGAAATGCTAAAACGCCAATCGCACAGAAATCCTTTGGAGTGGGTAGCGCTGGTGAAGCAGGCCGCAAGGAGCGATGGCATCGTTTTCGGCGGTAACTAAGGCCAAGTCTACCCAGCATAAGAAGTGGAGCTTACAAAAAAACCCGGAAAAGTATTTCCGGGGGTTTAAGTTTGCAGGGAGGAGACTTGACGCTTATTTGGCGCCGGGTTGCGGCACCAGGCGCAGATATGGTTTCAGGGTTTTCCAGCCGTTGGGGAATTTTTCTTTCGCCGCATCGTCTGAGACAGACGCAAGAATGATGACATCCTCGCCTTGCTTCCAATCGGCGGGCGTTGCCACTGATTTGGTTGCAGTGAGCTGGAGTGAATCCACCACCCGCAAAATCTCATTGAAATTGCGACCGGTGCTCATGGGATAGGTGAGGATCAGCTTGATCTTCTTGTCTGGGCCGATGATCAGGACGTTGCGGACCGTCTGGTTGTCGGCGGCTGTGCGGCCCTTGGCGTCACCGGAGGCATTGGGATGGATCATGCCATAGAGCTTGGCTACGGCCAAGTTGCTGTCGCCAATCATGGGGTAATTCACTTGCGCGCCGGTGACATCCTTGATGTCCTGCTTCCAGCGCTGGTGGTCTTCAACGGAATCCACTGAAATACCAATCAGCTTGACGCCGCGCTTGTCGAACTCATGCTTCAGCTTGGCCATGGAGCCCAGCTCGGTGGTGCACACCGGGGTGAAATCCTTGGGATGGGACACGAAAACCGCCCAAGAACCCTCTATATATTCATGAAATTTCAGTTTTCCCTCGGTGGTTTCGGCTTCAAAATCCGGGGCGATATCGCCAAGTTGCAGAGACATGTGGCACCTCTAAAGTTATTGCGTGTTCTATATAGGCTATTTATCGTTCGTAATAAAGAACAATTTGCAAGAAACGCCTTGCAAACCTGCTTTGTGGGAATCGCAATACTTGGGGTAAATGGGGTCCAATCGGAGGTTTCATGCGATGCGCTACTTGCTCTCAATTCCCTTCCTGGCTGTCGTCATTATTGTTTTCAACTTGCTGGGTTATTCCGGCGCCTGGATGGATGCGGAATCGCTGTATTTTGACACGGTGCTTCCCTCCACAGCCGAATTCTACCTCAAGGTGGGTGATTTATTTCTGATGGCGGGATTGGTGGCGCTTTTTGTGGAAATCCTCAAAGCTGCCAGATATGGGGCGGCCACCATCGTGGACCATATGCTATCCACGGCAACTTTCATCGTGGCGCTGGTGGAGTTTTTGGTCGTGCCCTTTTGCGGGACATCGACGTTCTTCTTCCTCATGCTCATGGCGCTGATTGATGTTGTGGCCGGATTTTCAATTTCCATTCTTGCGGCGCGGCGGGATTTTTCAGTGAGCGGAAGTAACGGCGGCGGGCTTTGAGCTTCAAGCTGGAACTAGCCAAGGCTATCGGCCTGACGCGCGACGAGATTGCGATATTTCGCAGGCTTAAAACGCCGGAGAAAATTCAGGACTTCCTGACGGCCATGCCGATCAATTTTGAGCCGCAAGGTGATACATGCCTTTCCGCGCGAATGGCTTTGCGGGAGAACCGCTGTCATTGCATTGAAGCGGCCTTCATAGCCGCCTGTGCGCTGATGCTGCATGGTGAACGTGCTTTGCTGATGGACTTCCAGGCCACAGGCGACGACGATCATGTGCTGGCGCTATTCAAGCGCGGCAAGCACTGGGGCGCTATTTCCAAGAGCAATTCCATCTGGCTGCGCTGGCGCGACCCTGTCTATGCATCCCCACGGGAACTCGCCATGAGTTATTTCCATGAATACGTGAACGGCAGAAAAAAGACGTTGCGACGGGTTTCGAAGCCCTTCGACATCGGAAAATATGACCCGGACTATTGGGTGACTTCGGAGCAAAGCTGCTGGTCCATGGCGCTCGAAATTGATGCGGCTCCTCACATAGAATTGATTTCAGCAACCCAAGCACGGATGGTTAGGTTGCGAGACGAATTTGAAACCGGGGCCGGCAAGATCAAGGAGCATCGCCAATAATGGGAAAGCCAACAATCGAAGGGCGTGAGAATGGGCCTTTAGTTGTAAAAGGGCTCGGCAGGCTGACTGACTCGCAAGGCGGAGAACTGGAAGTCAAACCTGTCATGGCGCTTTGCAGGTGTGGGGGATCAGCCAACAAACCATTCTGTGACGGAACTCACAAGGGCAACGGGTTCGCAA
>JANNXN010000084.1:0-7299 GCA_031409595.1 Rhodobiaceae bacterium | reverse complement strand
AGATTCTAATATTTATTTTCCTAGCCCCCTTGACATGTTCCTATTATAGGAGTTTAGTTCTTGGCGATGGTTTCCGAGGGAGGGGACAGTGTCGACAGCGTCTCTATATTGCGGAAATCATGTGCAGCGCTTGCAGGTCTTCGGAAATAACGCGCCCGCGATCTCTGGGAGCTTCGGGCATTACGACCTGAGCGCCTTCGATGGCTAAACAACCTCAGCGGCAAACAACAGACACCGTGCGATCTGGGGCTCTGCAAGAGCAAACCCGAGGCCAAAACCGCTGCGTTTCAAGGTCAGGCTTTAAGCCATACCACCAAAACTCACCACCCCCTATGCATAGGAAGGCTTGAAGCCAGGACGGGAACATCCCCTCCATTTTTTTCCACCGCAGACCAAGGCGACCGCCATGACCTGGCAGTGAACATCCAAACAACTGAGTCGATCAAAAATACCTGTTGGGAGCTAAGATGACTTCGCGGGCTTTACCGGCGGATCTGTCTCAGGTTTTTCCATTGCGCTGACTTCCTTGTTGAAAGTCAGGCCCGCAGGCGGAAACAGCTTCTTCTCTTCGACCTCTGGATGCTCAGCCAAAAAATCCGGCATTGGATTTTCAATGCGGCTCACCATGCCATAGATATTCGCGCCATTTTCAATTGATATGGTTTCATTCAGAATGTCGCCCTCAACTTGCGCGCCAGAATAGATGTTCACATTGGTGCCCCGGATGGGACCAATCACCCGCCCCCGCACAAAAACATCATCGGCCATGATCTCGCCCTGCACGAACCCATTGGCATCAATCACGCAGGAGACAGCCCGGATGCTTCCATAAACCGTGCCGTCGATATGCAGCTCGCCGTTACTTGTTATATTGCCTTCGATAGTGACGTCCTGACCAATGATTGAGGGGCCCGCATTCGAGATGCTGTCCGTGCCATTAGCTGTTGACTTGGTGCGCTTAAAAATCATTCTGTGCTGCCAATAGTTTCAGGGCTGATCACCTGGTGAAAGTTAAATAGTATAAATGTTGCGTATGACCCGGTGAGCCGTGATTGAATTATGGCGAATATACCCCGTAGAATTGCACTTGTCATGAAGGATTTCACCGAAAAACGAGGGCCAGATGAAGCCCGGCAAATGGTTAACACGAAGTCACACTTGCCTTTGTTTGGCCCATCTTTGCTGGCCAAAGACGGCGAGAAAGCATCTTATCCTCGAAAAACCGGATAAGATTTGAATTCATCGATACTGATTCTTGCCTGCTCCACGGCAGTGCAGGCTTATTAAACTAGGGCGACGGATCATTGCGGCAGCAAATTGTTAGAATAGGCTTGATTGCGGCACTCTTGATCACCGGCTTCATAGGCGTGATAGCCGCCGCCTTCTTCTGGCGTCTGTCGAATGGCGCTGTATCAATAGATTTTCTCACTGGTCGCATAGAAAGTGAGATAAATCAGTCGCTTGATGGCATGTCTGTCAAATTGGGTGGCGCTCAATTTGAGCTGGATGACGAAACCAGTGTTCCGCAATTTCGCCTGCGCGACATGGTCCTGTTGGACCAATCCGGCAATCAAATCGCCAGATCGTCGCGAGCCGCCATAAGTTTCACAGCCGGCTCGATTTTGACGGGTTCATTTGTGCCACAGAGTCTCGAATTCATCGGTTCACGGATTTTCATCAAACGCCAGCTCGGCGGCGGATTGACCCTGGGATTTGGCAGTCCACCGGCCTCTGAAAACGAAACAGTTACGCTGGAAGCCTCAGGCCAGGATGCCGAGGTTGGTTTGGAACAGGTTCCGGCCTTGCCAGAGGCCGCCGCAAAAACACTAATAGACACCCTGTCTGGCGCCACACCCGGAGCTGCGCGCACGCTTGAGAGCATCCGAATTTCAGCCGCATCAATTCAATTCTTTGATGAGGCAAATCAATCCAACTGGACAGCCCCTGAAGCCGACCTGACATTCAAGCGAATGCCCTATGGGTTTGCGCTATTTGCCAAGGCAACAGTCGCCAGCGGACCCACATTCTGGAAAACCGAATTTTCGGCAAATTATAAAGTCGAAACCAAATCATTCGCCATAAGTGCCCGCGTTGATGATTTGATACCAGCCAACGTGTCAGACAAAATTTTTGCGCTTGCCCAATTTGCAAAAGTAAACGTGCCGCTTTCCGGCCACGCTGAAATAGAGATAACTGACGCGGGCGCCATAACCAGCGGTTCAGCGGAATTCTCCGCAGCAGCAGGCGTCATTGGCCTGCCAGACTTCTTGGCACAGCCAATAATAATCGACGAAGGCGCCCTGCATGTTGATTACAACGCGGCAACTGGCGGTCTGAACATTGTTGATTCAATAATCCTTGTGGGTGGCTCAAAGGCCGAACTGACAGGCCGCATTGATCCAATTCGCGATGCTGGCGGAAGAATGACCGACCTCAAAATTGAGCTCAAAGCCAATAATGTGAGTGTCGATACGCAAGGCACAATCAAGAATCCCGTCCTTGTCGACAAAGTCGAGTTCACCGGAAACGCATCACTCGATGATGCATCGGTGGATGTTGACGATCTCGTTGTCATGTCAGGTTCCGCTGGCGTGCGAATGCGCGGAAAGTTTACGGGCGGTGAAGAGTCCACCGGCATTGAATTACAAGGACGCGTGCGCGACATTTCGGCTGATTTTCTGAAAAAGCTATGGCCTCCAATTGTTGCGCCAAAATCCAGAACCTGGGTCAACGAAAACATCAAGTCCGGTCGCATGACCGAAGGTGTTTTCAGTATCAAAATTCCACCCGATGGTTTGGCCAATGCACAGCGCCAAAAAGTTCTTCCCGATGACAACATCGATTTCAAATTTTCACTGGCAGACGTGAATTCCAGCTATTTCAAAACCCTTCCGGCGCTCAAGGGCGCATCAGGCACTGCCCAGCTGCGCGGCAATAGTTTTGAACTGAGCATCAATTCTGGAACAATTGATTTGCCGTCCAAAGGCGTTATCAACGTAAAGCAATCCTCTTTCAAGGCTGGCAAGCTTCTCGCGGCCGAGGTTCCTGGAGAAATTAATCTGCATCTCGAGGCTGGAGCAAAAGAGCTGATGGAGCTGGCATCCCAGCCCAGCTTGAGTTTTCTGAACACCGGCAAAATGGCTTCGCTGAACTTGCAAGGAAATGCCACTGCCAAGATTGATATCTCTCTCCCGCTGATCAAGGACGTTCCGCGCGCCCGTGTTGAAACCAATGCCCTCATCAAAATCGTCAATGCAGGCATTGAAAAAGTTACGCCCAACATTGATCTCACCGAGGGTACGATTTCAATTGTATCAGATCAACAGGGAACCAATCTTGAAGGGCCCATAAAAGTTAACGGCTTTCCTGCGAAAATCATGTGGCGTCGCGCCCGTGGTCCCGACGCTGTGGCCACAACCAAATTGGAAGCTGACCTCGACGAAGAAGCCCGTGACAAATTGGGGTTGAAACTCGGCACACTTCTGCGGGGGACTGTAAAAGTTGCCGCAGAGATTACAGGCCTGGGTGAAAACGCGACCGTGATGGATGTCAAGGCAGACCTGTCGAAAGCCGCGCTTCTGGTGGACGCCATCAAGTGGACCAGGCCCGAGACCGCGGGAACCTCTGCCAGCTTCACTTATAGTTCCAGCCCCGATACAGGGCGCAAAGTCGAAAACCTCGTCGTCGAAGGTCCGGGTCTCAGCATCAAGGGGGACGTCGCTTTGGCTCAGGATGGTTCGCTGAAATCCGCCAAATTTCCGAAAGTTGCGTTGGGCGCGGAAAACAATTTCAGCATGACGCTGGAGCCCATTGAAAATGGCCAGTCAATTGCCATCTCCGGCAAGTCATTCGATGCCCGTTCAATGATCAGGTCCATGTTCTCGACCGGATCAAAACTCAGCACCAAAGTCGACGCCAAGCAAAACATGAACGTCACCGCAAAGCTGGACCGTGTCTACGCTCATCGCGGTGAAATTCTCAACAATGTATCGGCAAGCTTGGCAGTGAGTGATGGTCTCATGGTGGCAGTAGAAATTGAAGGCCAGTTTCTATCTGGAGTGCCATTGTCAGTTCACGTGCGTCCCGCCGAAAAAGGGCGATTGCTGCAAGTAGTCACCGGTGATGGTGGCTCGGCATTGCGCGCGGCAAATCTCTATTCCAAAGTTTCCGGCGGCCAGCTTGAACTTCGCGCCACACTGACCAGCAGGCTGAATTCAGCTATCCAGGACGGTCGGTTGATTATTCGCAATTTTGCAGTTCGCAACGAAGCGGCTTTCGTTGAAATAGACAATAAGGGAAAATCAAAAAAATCTGACCCGCGAAGCGACGGTTATAAATTCAAGCGCCTGACACTGCCGTTCACCGCCGACACCGAATTCATCCGCATCGGTGACTCCCTGATTAAGGGAAATGACTTGGGCGCCACTGCTGAGGGTGTCATCCGCAAAGCTGATGGCGCCTTGGATATCACCGGAACAATTATTCCCGCATATGGCTTGAATTCATTCATTGGAAACATCCCCATACTGGGGTTGTTTCTGACCGGCGGAAAGGGAGAAGGCGTATTTGCCCTGGCCTATGCCATGGGTGGAACCATGGCAAAGCCAAAATTTCAGGTCAACCCGGCGTCGGCCCTGGCTCCCGGCATTCTTCGCAAATTCTTCGAATTTGACGCGTCCGGCAAACCGACCAGGGTGAGACAGGATAACGACAACTGAGCGACCCTCACGCAGGCTTGATCAACACATGTTTCTTCTTGCCCATCGAGAACTTTATTGTTGGCCGATCCGCTCTTATGGCGTTGTTAAAAACAAACTTGTCATCAGAAATCGAAACATCATTGACGCGTATTGCGCCATTTTGAATTGCCCGGCGGGCCTCGCTGTTTGAAATAGCAAAGCCAGCCGCCACAGCGGCATGAAGGATGCCAACTCCTTTAACAAGGTCGAGTTCGATCGTCGGAAGCCCTTCAGCGCTCGCACCTTCTTCAAAAGTCTTGCGGGCTGTTTCGGAAGCTTCTTCTGCTGCCTTGCGGCCATGCAACATCGCGGTGGCTTCATTGGCCAGTGTCTTCTTTGCTTCGTTAATCTCAGAGCCGCCAAGCGCTTCCAGCTTTTCGATTTCGCCAAGTGAAAGCGTTGTGAAGAGTTTCAAAAACCGCCCCACGTCAGCGTCTTCCGTATTGCGCCAGAACTGCCAGTAGTCATAGGGTGAGCGCATATCGGCGTTAAGCCATACAGCCCCGCTTGCCGTCTTCCCCATCTTCGCACCTGACGACAAGGTGATCAGCGGCGTCGTCAGCGCAAAGAGCTGATGTGTTCCCATCCGGCGCCCGAGGTCGATGCCGTTCACGATATTGCCCCACTGATCAGATCCACCCATTTGAAGGTTGCAACCGTAGCTATTGGCCAACTTGGCAAAATCATAGGCTTGCAAAACCATGTAGTTGAACTCGATGAATGACAATTCATGCTCGCGTTCCAGCCTGAGCTTGACAGAATCCATCGCGAGCATGCGATTGACTGAAAAATGCCGTCCAACCTCGCGGAGCATTTCGAGATAGTTGAGTTTGACGAGCCACTCGGCATTGTCCACCATGATGGCGTCTTTGGCGCCATCGCCAAACTTGAGGAACTTCTTGAACACCTCCTGAATGCCGCGCTTGTTGTCTTCAATGTCCTCAATGGTCAGCAGCTTGCGGCTCTCATCGCGCCCCGAAGGATCGCCCACCCGCGTCGTGCCGCCACCCATAAGTGCAATGGATTTCTGCCCAAGAACCTGTGCCCAGTGCAGAAGCATAATCTGTACAAGTGAGCCCACATGAAGGGATTTGGCGGTGCAATCAAAGCCAATATAAGCAACCACGTCACCTTGGGCGGCCAAGGCGTCCAAACCGGTCGCGTCCGAGCATTGGTGAATGTACCCACGATTTGCAAGCGTATTGAGAAATTCTGATTTATATGTGCTCATAATAGCCAAGCTCATAGCATGGGATAATCCGGTGTCAAAACTCACAACTGCAATCGGCCTGATGTCCGGCACCTCGCTGGACGGTATCGATGTGGCCATTATTCGCACCGATGGCGAAAATAGTGTGGAACGCGGACCCTCGCAAACTTTTGCCTATTCGGATGAACAGCGCAATCTTCTGCGCGCTGCTTTAAAACAAGCCAAAAGTCTGAAGCATCGAAATGAACGGCCCGGAGATTTGGCCACGGCAGAATCAAGGATAACCGATTGGCACGCCCAAGCTGTATCAAGTTTTCTGAAAGCCCACCCCGCAAACGTCGACCTGATTGGCTTCCATGGCCAGACGGTCATTCACCGCCCGGACATCAAACTGACGGTGCAATTGGGAAATGGCCAGGCTCTGGCCAAACAGCTCGGCGTGCCCGTTGTCTATGATTTGCGCGCCGCCGATGTGGCGGCGGGCGGGCAGGGGGCACCACTGGTTCCGATCTATCATCAAGCGCTCGCCGCAAAATTCAAAGAGCGACCGGTAGCCTTTGTAAATATCGGCGGCGTCGCCAACATGACATGGATCGGCGCCGACAACGAAATTGCAGCATTCGACACAGGCCCGGGCAACGCACTGCTAAACGACTGGTGCGAAAAACATCTGGGCACGCCAATGGACATCAACGGCGCATTGGCATCGCGGGGTGTGTTGGATACAAACGCCTTCATGGCGCTGGCCCTGAGCACCTACTTCGAAAAACCAATTCCCAAGTCCCTTGACCGGAATGCGTTCGATATTTCCTGCCTTGATGGATTGAGCCCCGAAGATGGCGCCTTCACACTCACCCATTTCACTGCAACCTCAATCGCGCGAGGTGTGGGACATCTCCCCGAGCGGCCCAAACTGTACGTAGTTTGTGGCGGAGGTCGCCTCAATCCAATTCTAATGCGTGAAATTCGTGGCCTGTTCGAGCCACTCGATGAAAAGGTAATTGCTGCGGAAGAAGCAGGCTTTAACGGAGATTCAATAGAGGCCGAAGCCTGGGCCTATCTGGCGGTCAGATCACGGAACGGCCTGCCAATAACCTTCCCAACAACTACCGGAGCGCCCTGGGCAATGTCAGGCGGCATCCTCGCCATGCCCTAGTTTTCCTGCGTCATGCGCTTGTCGAGATAGACCGAACAGATCTTGGTCAGTTCGTCAGCCTTGTCCTGGAAGAAGTGGTTGGCCCCGCTCACTATCTTGTGCTCAATTGAAATGCCCTTCTGCGTTTTCAATTTGGAAACCAGACTGTGCACAGCCTCCGGTGGAGCAACCACATCCTTTTCGCCGTTCACAAA
>JANNXN010000083.1:0-27153 GCA_031409595.1 Rhodobiaceae bacterium | reverse complement strand
ACCCCAAGGATATCGCCGAAGCTGAGATCGTAACCCGAATTGCCAAACTGGCTAAGCGCCAAAAAAATAAAAAATCTGCCACCACAAAACCGACGCTCAACTGATAGCAAGCTCGACGAAGCGTTCCGCGTTACTCACCGGACGCTTACCACCAAGCGTGGCGACATTGTTCTTGATCCCCTTTTTGGGTTTTGGCCGCACTACTCTTGCAGCCCTGAAGACTGGGCAGCGCTGCTTCGCTATCGAACGTGAAGCTAAGTATGTCGACGTTGCCCCATCGTTGGGAAATCATGACTGGACTTCACTGGGTCGGGTCTTACTTCTGGTGAGCTTGACACCCAACGTCGTGACCAAAAGTTGGTCACGTATCCTAGACACGATGTCGGATGCTAGTCGAGCACATTGCATTCCGCCCAATATCGAATTGACCGAACTCTATTCGCAGAAATTATGCATTGTTGGCTCTACAAAGTATCGACGATAGGCTAGACAGCTTCGTACTGGTACGCTCAGATGCGGCATTGCCCGTTAGGCAACCTTATTGTGGCACTAGTTTTTTTGTTGGGGCTTTTCACGTCACTTCTCGGAATGCACTGCCCCCCTACTGCACACGTAGCGCACACGACGCCATCTAACATATTGATTTCATTGGATTGTCATTCCAATCCATCATGGGCGCAACGGCGAACAATTTCCCGTTCGCCGCTAACAATTTTGCAGCTGTGCTTTCCATCATGTTGGATTGGGTTTAGCGCGAATTGGGCGGAAAGCTCAATTGGAAAAGGCGTGTATTGGTGTGAAATCATGTTGACTCATACAGTGCTCCACCTTTTCATCGGGAAGCCTGAAAGACTGGTCTCATAAATCAAACCACGGCAGGTATTCCGTCACCTTGCCTGGCGCTTCCCTACTTGAGGTATATTTCGGGGGGAAATATGCCTGGCCCAAAGGCTAGGGCATAAGCGTCACCTTCGCACCTCCCTTGGCCATGCCGTCTTCCAATGGATTTTCGACTTCTAGAAACTATCTGGCAACATAGCATAAACTGATATCGCTCTAAGCCCTGATATGTAACTTCCTGAATTCGGTGGGCGAACGTTGTTCGCGCTTGAAAAACAATCTGGAAAAATAGAAAGAGTCTTCGTAGCCGACTGAACTTGCGATTTCTTCAATTGATTTGCTTGTCGACACCAACAATTCCTTTGCACGATCAATGCGCAGTTGAAGTTGATAATGTTTGGGAGCCATGCCTAGAAGCGCCACACATTTGCGGCGCAGTGTTGCAGGCGACATTTGAAGGTCATGCGCGAGTTTTTCAAAGTCGATGTTTTCGAAGGCTCTTTCTTCGACAATATCAGCAAGGCGCGATCTCTGTCTTTCGACACCAGTCGATTTATCATAGTTTGATTTTGGTGACATTTGCACAACGAGCCGGTGGATCGTGGCTGCGGCTGATGCCCAGCCTATCGCGTCGCGCTTTAACATTTCAGAATGCAGTGTGCTGAATGTGTGCGCCACCTCAGAAAAGTTGACCGGCATGATCAACGGCTGCGCTGGATTCAAAAATCCCTTCTGCCGAAAATCATCAATCATTGAACCACGAAACAGCGCCCAGCGTTCCAACCACGTGGTGGACTTGTCCGGACCGTATGAATGCAAACAATTCGGAAATAGCCAGAAAAGCGCTGGCCCAATAATTTCCTGAAATCCACCCTGTTCCGTCGTGAGTGTGCCTCGGCCTTTTTCGACAAAGACAGCAGCATAGTCAGGTAGCCTGCGCTTTGTAATCAATCCAGAAACGTGCTGCTTGCCAAATTCGATGACTGACAGCCCGCCGACGTTTGTACGGGGATCAGACCTAAACACTTGCACGTTCTCAAAATTCATGAGCGAAAAGTCCAGATAGTTCTTTTGTCCATGGATAGAATTAGGTCTTTTACATAGAAATTATCAAGCACAAATGTGCTTTGGGCATGATCACGATGTTGAATTCGGGCATTCAGGAGCAGTGGCTAAATAGGGCGATTTTTGCTTCTGACAATCAACTCGACACTGGGCCAAAACGATTTGGCCAATTGCAATCGTCTGATCCACAAGAGCCTCTCGCTCAACTACGCACCAGATTTTCCGCAAACGGATATCTCTATTTGAAAGGTTTGCTTGATCCGAAATTGGTCAATGCATTTCGCGGTTGGGTCTTTGAACACTTGAATGTGAGCGGACTACTTCAACCCCAAACTGATCCGGTTTTGGGCCAATCTAATAAAGATGGGTTTGACAAAGCTCTGGCAGATCGGCGTTTAATGTCCATCGTGCGCTCCGCAAAATATGAAAATTTTTGTTCGCAGCCAGATCTCACCAATTTCATTGATTTGTTCATCGGCGGCATGTCTTATTTACATAAACGCAAGCTAATCCGGTTCACATCGCCCAATACAAATGTTTCAACACCCGCCCACTACGACCTTGTCTATCTGCGCGGCGGCACCAGCAATATTGTGACTGCATGGATTCCGATTGGTGATATTTCGGTTGAAGACGGTGGGCTTGTCTACCTCAAGAATTCTCATGCGCTGGGTGTACAGATGGAAAACGAGTTCCGCCTCAAAAGTGTAGACTTGAGTCCGGAAGAGCAAATCAACGCCTATAATAGAAACATGACTGCAGGCGGGTGGGTTTCGAATAACTTGCCGGAGATGGCAGATAAGTTTGATACGCAGTGGTTGGCGGCTGATTATCAGGCCGGAGATGTGGTGTTGCACAGCCCTTTCATGATTCATGCTTCAACCAATAATGCCAATCCATACGGGCGCTTGCGGCTTTCAACCGATATCCGTTTTCAAAATGTTGATGACGAAATTGACGCGCGCTGGAGCAACCATTGGAGTCTTGATGACATGCTGTGATCAGTCTCTCACTTGCCAAAGGAGAGAAGATTTGCAAGGTTAAAATTTAGGAGGAGTGTTCAATAAGAACGTTCGGCTAAAAAATAACGTGCGGCAAAGCTCATGGCCGACGCGTTGTTCTATTCAAGGAAAACAAACAACAGAGCGGAGGATAAAAATGAAAAACGTTTCAAGGCGTCTCGTTACAAAATTTGCGGGTGCAGCTTTTGCTGCAACACTGCTCTTGGGAACTTCTTTTTCCATGCTCATCAGCCCCGCGGCACAAGCTGACTCAACGATCTTGAGTGCTGGTGACAGCACCAGCGGCACCTATATGGATTATATGAAAACCGTTTATGCGCGCGCAGGCACGCCTGAAATTATTCAACTTCCGCTTACAAGCTTCGACAATAATTTTGAACTCAGCCCGATGGCGGCAGAAAGCTGGACGCAATCAGCCGACGGTCTGACTTGGACATTCAAACTGCGTGACGGTTTGGTATGGAGCGATGGCAAGCCATTAACCGCTGATGACTATGTTCTTTCACTTAGCCGTGCTGCAACCACGGGTTATGACTTTGCATGGTATTGGGGATATGCTGGTGGTATCAAGAATTGGAAATCTGTTACCGAAGAAAAAGGTGATCCCAAGACATTGGGGATCAAAGCCATTGATGCACATACGCTTGAAGTGACAACCGAAACGCCGAAGCCTTATCTCCCCGGTGTGGTCAGCCTTTGGTATCCCGTTCCAAAGCATGTGTTTGAAAAACTGGGTGATGAATATGCGGCCAATGTAAACACATTGGTTACATCCGGCCCCTTCATGGTCGAAAGCTGGGAAAAATCCAACAACTCTATGATTCTTGTGAAGAGCCCAACCTATAAAGGCCCATGGCAAGCGCAAACTGATAAGATCTCGATTGATCCATCGTTGGGCGCACCAGAAGTTGGTCTTCCCGCTTTCATGGCAGGTGAAGCAGATTTCTCTTATCTCAACGCTGGCCAAATTCCCTTCGTTGAAAAGCGCTTCCCCGGCCAGATCGCCCGAAATGCGGTATTTGCCGTTTCGTATTTGTCATTCGATCTTGAATCAAAACCGTTTGATAACATCAATGTCCGCAAAGCATTGCAATACGACATCAACCGCGATGAGATGACAAATACCGTTTTGAAAAACTTGGCCGTGCCCGGAAAATCGTTGCTGCCTCCCGGTTACCCTGGCTACAACGACAGGATCACATCGCAAGCGGTTTATGATGTGGCCAAGGCCAAGGACTTCATGGCCAAGGCTGGCTATCCGGATGGCAAGGGCTTCCCCGAGGTTGAAATCTGGTACCGTGACCAAGGCGGTTATAACGGTGCGATCACCGCGCCAATGCTACAATATCTTCAAGCGCAGTTCAAAAAAGATCTTGGCATCACCATGAACATCAAGGTTATGCCCACGAAGGATTGGATGGCCGGTTTGTTGGAGCGCAAGAACAACTTGTTCTTGGCACCCTATGAGTATGACTATCTCGATCCATCAAACTTCTATGGCATTTTCTATAAGGGTGGCCGCCACCATCATAATGTTCCGGCCTATGATGATCTTGTTGCAAAAGCTGATAGCAGTCCGAAATGGGAAGATCGCAACAAACTTTATCAAGATGCCGAACAAGTGCTGATCGACAATGCGTCGATGGTGCCGCTGGTTCACCCCATCACCAATGCTGTCGTCAGCAAAGGCCTGATGGGCGATGCAACACAGCCTAACAAGCTGGGTTATTCACCGTTGCGTCAGTTGGGGCTGTACTTCTATACCCACGTAAAGAAATAATCATGAGCACGGGCGCCTTCCGGAATGACCTGGAAGGCGCCGTCATTTTAAGAAGCACATGAGACTTCTTGACATCGAAAATCTGTCAGTACAGTTTCCCCAGCATGATGGCCTCATTCAGGCTGTGCGCGGTGTGTCACTGCATGTCGACGCTGGTGAAAGCCTCGGCATTGTGGGTGAATCTGGATCAGGAAAATCCGTCACATGTCTTGCAACACTCAGATTGCTGCGCCAACCACCTGCCCGCATATCTGCTGATCGCCTAACCCTCGCCAATATTGATATGCTGAACGCTGATCAGCGCCAACTTTCACAGGTCCGCGGCGTTGTTGCTGCTATGATTTTTCAAGACCCGATGACGGCTTTCGACCCCGTCTTCACCATCGGGCACCAAATTGTTGAAACCATCCATACGCACCGCAATGTTTCTCAGCAAGATGCGTGGGCCGAAGCCGCTAGCTTGCTTAAGCGTGTTGAAATTAAAAAACCTGAAGTGGTGCTAGATAGCTACCCTCACCAATTGTCAGGCGGTATGTTGCAGCGCGCGATGATCGCGATGGCGCTGTCATGTCGGCCGCAAGTTCTATTCGCGGACGAGCCAACCACAGCACTTGATGTCACGATCCAGGCGCAGATCTTACAGCTCATAAAAGACCTGCAAAAAGAATTTGGAATGGGCCTTGTCGTGATTACGCATGATCTTGGCGTTATTGCAGAAACGGTTGACCGTGTTGTCGTGCTCTATGGCGGTAAGGTCATGGAACAAGGGCCCGTGCAAGATATTTTCGATACCCCACGTCATCCTTATACGATTGCATTGCTGGCCAGCATGCCAGGGGGCGAAGCTGGTCGACACCGCCTCACAGAAATCAAAGGGGCTTCGCCCAATCCTGCCAACCCGCCGATGGGATGCCCGTTTCATCCGCGTTGCAGTGTTGTGGAAGCACGGTGCAAAGAAATGGCTCCGCCCCTCCAGTCTTTTGCAGGTGGCAGACAATCGGCCTGTTGGGTGGCGCAATGACCCCTGCACTTGAACTGCGCCAGATCTGCAAAGACTACGCCATTCGCGTCGGTGGACACTTCGTGCCAAAATACGAGACTCTTGCAGCGGTCAAAAATGTTGATCTCATTTTGCCGCGAAACAAGATCATCGCCGTCGTGGGCGAGTCTGGATCAGGCAAAACCACCACAGGCATGATGGCATTGCGACTGATCGAGCCGACTTCGGGCCAAATCTTGCTGCATGGCACGGACATCACCAAGCTAGATCACAAGGCGCTAAAACCCTTCCGTCGCTCTATGCAGGTCATCTTCCAAGACAGCTATTCCGCACTCAACCCGATGATGCCGCTGGCGCAAATCGTGGCTGAGCCATTGCACATTCATGGACTTGGCGCAGCATCAGAACAGCGCACATCAGCACTCGAATGGTTGGAGCGCGTCGGTCTGCAACGCAGCTATGGCCAACGTTACCCCCATGAACTTTCGGGCGGCCAACGTCAGCGAGTTGCCATCGCCCGCGCCTTGATCCTGAATCCCACCGTACTGATTGCCGATGAACCTACTTCTGCGCTTGATGTTTCAGTGAAAGCACAGATCATTAATCTGCTGCTCGATTTGCAACGTGATATGGGCCTCGCCATCATGTTCATCAGCCATGATCTCAGCGTGGTGCGTTCGCTCGCCGATAGTGTAACTGTCATGTTCAATGGGCGCGTCGTCGAACAAGCCGAAACTGAAACAATTTTTGCCAATGCGCGCCACCCCTATACACGCTCACTCCTCGATGCCATTCCAGTGCGCAATCCAAGGCAGCGCCGCATTCGCAAATTCCTCTCGCATGAAAATATCGCAGCGGCCATTCCGCACATTTCTCAAAGCGAGCTTTCGACTCCCATAGAAGCATCAACCACGCCACAACTGGTCTGCATCACAAAGCTGCACCGCGTTGAAGCCATCGTGTCGGCATAGGGCGCAACACCATGGTCATGTTCATCATCAAACGTCTAATATCCACGCTGATCACATTCTTCATCGTATCAGTCATCATCTTCCTCATGATGCACGCTGTGCCGGGTGGCCCGTTCGATGGCAATGACATGCCCGTGTCAGCAGCCGTCCGCGCCAAACTCATGGCCGGCCTTGGTCTCGATAGGCCGCTGCACATTCAATACCTGAATTATATGTATGGCGTGCTGCATTTGGATTTCGGCATCCCCTTCCAAAGCCCCGGCGAAACGGTGCTGCAACTTCTCGCCCGTGCGTGGCCTGCAAGTCTTATTCTTGGTGGTCTCGGCATGTTGATTGGTGTTCCACTCGGCATCTTACTGGGCATGGCCGCAGCCCTGAGGCGCAATAGTTGGATTGATTATCTTGCATCAGCAGTTGCTACATTGGGTCTCACTATTCCTGTTTTCGTAACATCAATGTTGCTGATACTGGTTTTCGCGGTCTGGCTTGGCTGGCTGCCGGCCAAAGGTTGGGGCACACCACAAAGCTGGATTCTTCCCATCGTTGCTTATGCAACAATCCCCTTGGCGACATACGCGCGTTACACTCGGTCGGCCATGCTCGACACATTGAACAAACCTTTCGTCACAGTGCTGCGCGCCAAGGGGCTTTCTGAAACACGCGTCATTTTCCAACATGTCTTGCGAAATTCCGCGATCCCCATGGTCACGGTTTTTCTGCCGATGTTTGTAGGCATCGCAACAGGTTCCATCTTCGTTGAAGCTATGTTCCGCGTGCCGGGGCTTGGTGCATACTTCGTGTCATCTATCAGAAACCGCGATTATCCTCTTGAAATGTCATTGATATTGATGATCACCATCATGTTCTGCCTGTCTTATTTGATCTCCGATGTTCTCTATGCATGGCTCAACCCTCGCATCCGCATTGAGGGTCGCAAAGAATGATAGTTTCAACAGCACTTAGAGAAAAACATCGCAGTCCGCTCTATTTGATCTGGTTGCGGTTCAAAGCCAATCGCGCCGCAATCGTGTCCGGCGTTGTTCTCCTGACACTCATTCTCATGGCAATCTTCGCACCATTGATCACCATTGCGGGCTATGATGAACAGAATTTTCTGGATCATGGCCTCGAACCACCTTCAGCGCAATTCTGGTTTGGCGTCGATGATCTTGGTCGCGATTTCTTTTCGCGCATTGTCTATGGGGCGCGCGTTTCACTGACGATCGGCTTTGCCTCTGCATTCTTCGCAGTTTTAATCGGTATCCCCCTTGGTGCATTGGCCGGCTATTGTGGTGGCTGGGTGGATTGGTTTGTGATGCGGGTCATTGAGTTGTTCTCCGTCGTGCCGCCGCTGCTTGCTGCAATGCTGCTCGGTGCCTTGACGAAAGGCGGATTTGCTACAGTGGTGTTGATCGCATCGCTCTTTGGTTGGGTGCAGGTTTGCCTGTTGGTACGTGCCCAGATCAAAGCCTTCAAGGAGAAAGAATTCGTGCGTGCGGCCGTGGCGCTTGGTGCTTCACCGGCATATGTCATCCATCGCCATCTTCTGCCCAATTCAATTTCACCAATCATTGTCGGGTTTGTTTTGGCCATCCCCTTGGCCATGATGCTTGAGGCTGGTCTGAGTTTCCTGGGCATCGGCGTGCAGCCGCCCGTTCCAAGCTGGGGGCAGATGATCAATGTCGGCATGAATTTTATGTTTTTTTACTGGCATATGGCGGTTTTCCCGACGGTCGCTCTGGCGATCACAGTTCTGGCCACTACATTTTTCGGTGACGGCCTGCGCGATGCGCTTGATCCCACTTTGAAAGATCGTTGAACGCTATTTGCTCAAATATTTCTGAAGCGCAGCAACTAAACGATCCATATGCTTTTGCGTGTTGTAACCTTGCGCAGAAACACGGACTATTGTGCTGTCCTGCCAATTGAACACCGGAATTTCAATTCCATATTGCTGCAACAAAAATAGTTTCAACTCCATTGGCTCAGATTTCGGAACGGGCATAGCCACCATCTGCGGCGCACAGAATTCGGGGCTGCTAAGTGCTGGTAACCCCGTCAGTTTCGCAACACGCGAGGCTGTGTCTTGCACAAGCATGCGGCATCGTTCAGCCACCTCTTTCCAGTTGTGTTCATGCCCAAATTTGATCGCATCCGTCACAGTCAACCAAGCCGAGGGGTCGCGCGTGCCTTGCATTTCAATGCCATCAATAAACGGTGTGTTGCCAAATACACCCTTCACACCGGGCTGGCCTGCATCCTCTGTCCAGCCGTGGCTAATCACCAACGGGTTGACGGCTGATTGAAACTCTTTGCGCACATAGAGAAAAGCTGACCCTTTCGGGGCCATCATCCATTTGTGGCAATTGCCCGCATAATAATCAGCATCAAGGGCCTTGAGGTTTAGCGGAATATGACCCGGCGTATGCGCCCCATCAATCACAGTCCAAATGCCCCTAGCCTTTGCTGTTGCAACAGCACGCTCAATCGGGAACACCAGAGCCGTGGCTGATGTGATGTGGCTGAGGAAAAGGACGCGGGTGCGTTCACTAAAGCCTGCCAAAATGGTGTCTGTGAATTGTGCTTCCTTTGTCAGAGGCAAAGGAATTTTGACAACCACAATCTTGGCACCTGTCTGCCTCGCGACATAAGCCCAAGTTTTTTCCAGCGCTGCGTATTCGTGATCCGTTGTGAGAATTTCGTCGCCCGGCTTCAAATCAAGAGACTGGGCAACAATGTTCAACCCCACAGTCGCATTGGTCAGGCCAACTACATCTTCCGCATCCGCACCAACCACGCCCGCCAATGCTACACGCGCATCTCGCATCCAACTGCTTAGGCCGCGGTCAGGATCGAGAAAGGCAACGGGCTGTCTCTCCAATTTCAATTGCCAACGCTGATAAGATTCAAACACAGGTCGCGGACAGGCGCCGAATGAACCATGGTTTAAAAATGTCACATCCGGATCAAGCAGAAACAGCGAAGAAAGATTATCAGTCAAAGTTGTCACCCCATTTCATCTATCGCACTTTTTAAGTTGTGATAGGATAAGTCAAGCTGTGTATTCGCAATCAAACAATAATTCGAGCTTCACAAGATGACCCGAAATTTGAAATTGGCAGATTTTCGCCCTGTGACAAAACTGGTGGTAAAACAGACAACTTTGCAAAAACCTCATTGTCGGGTGATTGATTCTCACAATCATTTGGGTGTCGATTTTGGTGGCGGCTGGGCCAACAAATCAGTCCCTGAACTCACTGACCGTCTCGATGAAGCCTATGTCGATACTTATGTTGATCTTGACGGTGGCTGGGGTGAAGACATTTTAGACGCACGCTTGCGGAAATTTAAAGAGGCCGCGCCCGAACGTTTCATATTTTTTGGCGGGCCCGGCTGGAAGCATTGGCAAGTTGATGGTGATCGGTTTGGAGAAAATGCTGCGAAGCGTTTCAGGGCGCAAGTGGCGCGCGGCGCACAGGGCATGAAAATTTGGAAAGATTTTGGCCTTCATGTGCGCGACCAAAATGGAATATTGGTTCGTGTTGACGACGTTCGTCTTGATCCATTGTGGAACGCAGTTGATGAGTTAGGTCTTCCTGTGATGATCCACGTGGCAGATCCCGTTGCATTCTTCGATCCACTGGATGAAACCAATGAAAGATGGGATGAGCTAAACGCCCACCCAGAATGGCAATTTCCCGCACCTCAGTTTCCATCTTTCATTTCAATTATGGAAGATTTCGCGCGGCTGGTGATGCGCTTTCCAAATTTGAAATTCATTGCGGCGCATGCTGGCTGTTATGCCGAGAATCTTGAATGGGTTGGCGCCCTCATGCAGCGCTGCCCAAATCTCTATGTCGATATCAGCGCCCGCATCAGTGAGCTTGGCCGCCAGCCCTATTCTGCCAAGCGCTTCATCGAACAGTTTTCAAATCGTGTTTTGTTTGGCATTGATTGCGGCCCAAACCTTGACGCCTATCACATCTATTATCGGTTTCTCGAAACAAATGATGAGTATTTCAATTACAGCAACGAAGTTATTCAAGGACAGGGTCGTTGGCAAATTTATGGATTGAATCTGCAGGCGACTGTGCTTGAAAATATCTATTACAATAATGCTGCCAGTTTATTTGGATTTTCAAAAAATGCTTTGCAACACATTAGGGTATCTTGAAACAAGACTTGCAGCAGACGAGTTCACCCAAATGGCTTTCCCTTTTGAATTTAATTTCAGGAAATTCAGACTGTTGCATAGATTCTATTTCAAACTTGACCCCTGCTCACTTGCTGTGCGTTTCGTGCTTGAATGAATCGGTGAGCCATTTGATGCGAAACAGCCCTGATTGTATTAAAGTTTAGTCGGGGTCATTTCATGAATGCTCTGCGCCCTCAAAATGGATCGATTTGAATTAGAAATTCTGGCAGTCTCACGCCGCAAACAATCCCTTACTGCACACGTAACGCACATGAAGTCTTTTAACTTATTGATTTACGCACATGAATTCTTTTAACTTATTGATTTCATTGTGTTGTCGTTCCTATCGATCATGGGCGCAATACAAAACCTCTGCGCAGAAAACTGTGTTTTCGCGATCATCAAGCCTATTTCCCTCGGTTTACTGCACACGCTCTTTATAGCTCGGCCCTTCCCCACTTCTCAATTGGAAAAGCCGTGAATGCGCGGGATAGGGAATTTGGCAACCGCCGTTGATCACGACACGTCCATTCAACCTCTGCAAGCAGAAATCCACGACACTATCCGTCAATTCGTGAATCGACCACATCCTGCCGCCAATGCGGCGGCCGACCATTCGGAGTATCAGCATCATCTGACTTCAATTAGATCGCAAGATGACGCTGCCATCACCTCTGTGCTGGATTCGGTGATGAGGATCTGATCCTCGATGATGAAGCCGCCAAGCCCCTTGATGTAATAGGGCGTCTCGAAGGCGAGCACCATGCCGGGCTCGGCCACGGCCGTTGCATCCGCCGAAATGAACGGCCATTCCTCGCTCCAGATGCTGGCACCCACGCCATGTCCGAAATGGCCCCGGCCATAGGTCGAAAATCCGGCATCCCACATGGTTATCGCCACCATCCTATAGACATCGCTCAGTGCTACACCGGGCTGGAGCATCGCGAAGCCCACACCGAAGGATTTGCGCAGCGCGTCATAAACTTTGCGCTCGGCAGGCCCCGCACTGCCCATGACAGCAGTGCGGCCACCATCGGAACTGTAACCCTCGATAACACAGCCGACATCTATCTTGATGAGATCTCCTGTTTGTGCAGGACCGCCCGGCGCGAAACCATCACCGCCCACCGCGATATAGGCCCAGGCCGAAGCAGGTGGCGGCAGGTTGCGGCGGCCAGCCTCTGCCAAAGCTGCCTCGCGCCAGATGGCGGTCATCCCTGCAGCATCCATGCCCGGGGCAATCGCCTCCACAAGAGCGCTAACGCCCGCGCGTGAAAACTCAGCGGCGGTCCGCAAATATTCAATTTCTTTTGGAGCCTTGATCGCCCGCAGGCGCTCGACGAGATTGGTGGCATCGACCCATGTCGCCTCTGGCATCACGCTAGTGAAAATTGTCATGTCGCGAGCAGCAACAAATCCAAGCTCAAACCCGATGCGGGCCTTGAGAAGTCCGCGCTCAGCGAGAGCATCACGAAGCAACCCAACCGAAGTGCCCGTGTCAAACTGGGCAGGGCGAGATTCACGCACCCGCTTGCCCATCGCCACATCTCTGTTGACGAGTGCCCGCGCAACATTCTCAGAATCGTCGGACTGGCGATCGAAATGGCCGGTCTCCACCCATATCCGATGGGACCGGACATCATCGATTTGGGATTGCTGTTTGAAAGCCTCGACCTGCAAATCACCAACGATTGCAGTCATCGGCCCATCGTGAGGAACGATGACAAAGGCAGCGCCGGCGCGCCGCCAGAATGCCGCAACGCCGGGAAACGCGCCGGTGGCATAGGTGATCGATTCCGGCTGGGCGAGAACCAGGGCGGAGAGCCCTTGTTCCTGCATCAGCCGGGCGGCGCGGTGCCGGTCGAGATATCCCGGCACCGCGTCGGCCTCACTTGGTCGTGAGGTTGTAGTAGGTCACGTCGGCGGACGAGCCCTGCACATAGCCCTTCACATTGGCGCGCTCCGCCAGCTGGGCGGTCGACTGGGTCATGATGATGTAGGAACCATCGTCGAGCACCTTCTTCTGCAGGTCCAGGTACATCTGCTTGCGCTTGCCCTCGTCGCGCTCGCGCACGGCGGCTTCCGTCATCTTGTTGACGGCGTCATCCTGCCAGCTATTGCGCCAAGCCAGCGGCTTACCCTTCGTCGCGGCGTCGGAATTGTCGAGGTTGTGGGCAAAGCCATCGGCGTTGGTATGCGGGTCCATATAGTCCGGGCCCCAATAGACCATCAGCATCTGGTGCTCGCGGGCACGATACTTGGTGAGCAGAGGCTTCATTTCAGAAGACAGGATGTTCACCTTGATGCCGCCCTGCGCCATTGTTGCTTGCACCGACTGCGCCATGTTGGTGAAGGGTGCAAAATTCGGCGCGTCGAGATCGATCGAGAAACCGTCAGGATAGCCCGCTTCTTTGAGCAAAGCCTTGGCCTTCTCCGGATCGAGCTTGTAAGGATTGTCATCGAGCGACGCCCAGAAGCCCGAGGCCCAGAAGCTCTGATGGACCTGCTGGGACCCCTTCAGAAATGAATTCACCATACCGTCGTAGTCGACGAGATAGCGCATTGCCTGACGCACGCGCACATCTTGAAGTTCCTTCTGCTTCAGGTTGAGACCGATATAATAAAGCAGCGCCTCGGGTATCGAAGTGACAACCACGTCGGCGTTGCCGACCAGTCCGGCCACCTGGTCGGGAGTCAGGTTGCGCGCAATGTCGACGTCGCCCTTCTCGAGGGCAAGCCGCTGGGCCGCGGCTTCCGGCACATGGCGGATGACCACGCGCTTCAACTTGGCAGCGCCGCCACGATAGGTCGGATTGGCTTCAAGCACGACAGCCTCATTCGGCTTCCACGACTTGATCGTGTAGGCGCCGGAACCGGCCGAATTGGTCTTGAGCCAGGCATAGCCGAAGTCGCCGTCGGCCTGATGTTCCATTGCTACTTTCATGTCGACCACGGAACCGACGATGGAAGATAGCAGCGCATAGACGAGCGAGGGCGCGAAGTCTTCGGTGATGGCGACCTGCAGCGTGGATTCATCCGGCGCCGTCACCAGCTTATCGACATTGTCCTTGGTCCAGCCGAGCTGGGAGATCAGGAACACCGGAGTCTTTTCGAGCTTGATCACCCGCTGCAGCGAGAAGGCGGCATCCGCCGCCGTCACGGGATTGCCGGAAGCGAATTTCTGGCCTGGGCGGATTTTGAAGGTGAAGGTCTTGCCGTCCTCGCTCACTGTCACGCTCTCGGCCACGCCACCCACCAGCTTGGTGATGTCGGTCGGTTCGAATCGCATGATGCGGTCATAGGTGTTGGCAAGAATTTCAATTCCTGACAGTTCATAGGCCTCGGCCGGATCCATGGAAATGAGATCGTCAATCTGCTTGGCGATCACCAGCGTGTCAGCCGGGGTCTCGGCCATGGCTTGTGGCGTCAGCGCCATCAGCACACCGGCCAGCAGCGCGTATTTGAAGGTTTTTAGCATGAACATCTCCCTAGCTACTCAATAACTCCTGCGTCCGCCCAAAATGGCTCATGCCGCAGTCTCCAGTATCTGAGACCTTTTCCCCGCTGATAGCAAGATATTGGAACGCATATCAGGTCATTGCGCGGGTGAAACCGCGGCTGGCGGCTATGAGTTCGCGCGTATAGTCCTGCCGCACGGCGCCCGAGCGCAAATCCTCGGCACTGACCACCTCGACCAGCCGACCCAACTGCATGATGGCGATGCGGTTGCAGAGATGTGCGACGACCCCCAGATCGTGGCTGACGAGGATGCTGGTGAGACTATAACTCTGCCGCAGCCTCGACAGAAGATTGAGGATTTCCGCTTGCACCGAAACGTCCAGCGCCGAAGTCGGCTCGTCGAGGAGAAGTATTGGCGGATTGAGGATCAGGGCGCGGGCGATGGCGACGCGCTGCCGCTGCCCGCCTGACAACTGGTGCGGGTAGCGGAAGCGATGCTGAGGCGACAGGCCGACATCGGCGATCGCGGCCTTCACCTTCTCGTCGATACTTGCGATGCCATGGATGATCAGGGGCTCGCGCAGGATATCGTCCACCGTTTGGCGCGGATGCAGCGAGGCGTAAGGGTCCTGGAAGACGAACTGCATGAGCCGCCGGTCCTCCCGGCTGCGGCGCATGGCGGCGACGCGGCCATCAACTTCCACCGCGCTGCTGCTTGAAGCGACGAGCCCCGCGATGGCCTTCAGCACCGTGGATTTGCCCGAACCCGATTCCCCGACGATGCCGAAGGTTTCACCAGCGGCGACGTCGAAGGAAACACCGCGCACCGCATGGATCGATCGTCCGCCATTTCGGAAGGTCACGGTGAGATCCTTCACCGCGATCATAGCAGCCACTCCGGATCGCGCGTGACGGTCGCAAGCTCGGCACGCCGCACATCAAGCGAAGGTGCGGCCGCAATGAGAGCGCGGGTATAGGGATGCTTCGCCTTCTGCAAATCCTTCGCGGCGCATTCCTCCACGATTTTGCCGCCATACATGATCAGCACGCGGTCGCAGAAGCTCGATACAACCGTGAGATTGTGGCTGATGAAAATAAGCCCCATGCCGCGGTCGCGCACCAGATCGTCGAGAATGCGCAACACCTCGTTCTGCACGGTCACATCGAGTGCCGAGGTCGGCTCGTCGGCAATGAGGAAATCTGGTTCCGCCACGAGCATCATGGCGATCATCGCGCGCTGACCCATGCCGCCAGAGAGCTGGTGCGGATGGAGATGATAGACCACATCCGGATCGCGGATCTTCACAGCTTCCAGCATGTCCAGCGCCCGCCGTTCGGCGTCCTTGCGGCTCGAGCCCAGATGCAGGCGACAGGTCTCGCCGATCTGGTGGCCCACCTTCTTCACCGGATTGAGCGAATATTTGGGGTCCTGCATAACCATCGACATGCGGCGGCCGCGTAGTCGCTGCCAGTCGGACTCGGTGCAGGCCAGAAGATCGTCGCTGCCGAACCGCATGGTCTTCGCGGTGACGATGCCGGGATGCGGAATGAGGCCAAGCAGCGCGCGGCCGGTGGTGGACTTTCCAGATCCGGATTCGCCGACGATTCCCAGCCGTTCGCGCCCCAGCGTGAAGCTGGCGTTGCGCACAGCGCGCGTGATGCCCGACCGCCCCGGAAACGAGACGTTCAGGTCTTCGACGGTGAGGAGGGGTGTGCTCATGATGACTTCGGATCGAACACGTCGCGCAATCCGTCGCCCAGCAGGTTGAAGCCCAAGCTGACGATGAAGATCGCGACGCCGGGAATGGTTGCCACCCACCACTGGTCAAGGATCACGTCACGGCCGGCCGAGACCATGGCACCCCATTCCGCCGACGGCGGCTGCGCGCCAAGTCCAAGAAAGCCAAGACCCGCCGCCGTCAGGATGATCCCCGCCATGTCGAGCGTGAGGCGTACGATGACCGAGGAGAGACACAGCGGCACGATGTGCTTGAACAGCACCCGCCATGTCGATGCACCCTGCATTACCACGGCCAGGATGAAATCGCTCTTGGCGATGGTCACCGTTTCGGAGCGGGCGATCCGGGCGTAGGGAGGCCAGGCCGTGAGCGATATGGCGATCACCGCGTTCTCAATGCCGGGTCCGAGCGCCGCAGCGAAAGCCAGCGCCAGAACGAGACGAGGGAAGGCGAGGAAGATATCGGTGATGCGCATCAGGACCGCGTCGATCCATCCCCCGAGATAGCCCGCGAGCGTTCCCACCGCCAATCCGACGGGTGCCACCACCACCGACACCAGCATGACGATGGTCAGCGTTACCCGCGCACCATAAAGCGTGCGCGCATAGATGTCGCGGCCCAGCTCGTCCGTACCGAACCAGTGGTCGGCGGACGGTGGCGCAAGCCTGCTGGCAAGGTTCTGTTCAATCGGTGAGATGCCCCTCGCGAGCAACGGCGCGAAGATCGCCATCAGGATCAGCACAGCGACGATGAAGAGGCCGGCGAGTGCGGCCGGATTGGAAACGATCGCCAGGAATCCGCGATAGACATTGCCCAGCACCGCCTGGCGCCGTGACGCCGGCGCCTCGCTCATCAGCCATTGAGTCAGGCTCTCGCTCATGCGTTGCGCAGCCTCGGATCGAAGACCTTGTAGAGCAGGTCGCAGAACAGGTTGACGCCGATGAACACCGCCCCCACCAGCACCGTGCCGCCGAGCACCGCATTCATGTCGCTGTTGAACAGGGCGCGCGTGATGTAGAGGCCGAGACCTGGCCAGGCGAAGACGGTCTCGGTCAGGACGGCGCCTTCGAGCAGGGAGGCATAGCTGAGGCCGATCACCGTGATCAACGGCACCATGATGTTGGGGAAGGCATGCAGCCACACCGCACTCCAGAACGAGCGGCCCTTGATACGTGCCGCCATGACATACTCCTGGCTCAGCTGGTCAATCATGAAACTGCGCGTCATGCGGGCGATATAGGCCAGCGAATAGTAGCCGAGAATGCTGGCGGGCAGGATCAGATGGCTGAGCGCGTTGCCGAAGATTTCCCATTCGCCCGCGATGGCGGCGTCAATCAGGATCACGCCGGTGTGGCGCGTCACGATGTCCTCGTAGAAGACATCGAGCCTTCCGGTGCCAGATACCCAACCCAACTTGCCGTAGAAGACGAAGAGACCGACGAGGCCCAGCCAGAACACCGGCACCGAATAACCGAAGAGCCCGACGACGCGCACCAGATGATCCGGCCAGCGGCCCTTGCGCGCACCGGCCAGCACGCCGGCGGGGACGCCGATGAATACACCGGTGAAAGTGGCGATGGTGGCAAGCTCGAAGGTTGCCGGAAACACCCGGATAAGGTCGCTCAGCACCGGTTGCGAGGTCAGCACCGAGACGCCAAAATCACCGCTCAGCAATCGTTTGAGATAGACGCCGTATTGCACGATCAGCGGCTGGTCAAGGCCCAGTGCGATGAAGGTCTTGTCATAGACCGCCTTCGTCGCCTTGTCGCCGACGATGGCAAGGACCGGATCGATCCGGGTCAGCCGGCTGATAAGGAAGGTGACCGCGGTGAGGCCGAGGAAGGTCAGCCCCATCGTCGCAACGAAGGAACCAACACGCCGCAGCGCGCCGCTCACCCAGCTTGATCGCTCGTCTTCCAGCATCGTCCCGACTTTGCTCCCTTGCGTCTTCAATCGGGCTTTCCGGTTCGCGTGTCAAACCGCGCGGCCAGCGCGTAGCAGAGCTTCGCGGGAATGGCGAGATGCTTCTCGATCAATTCAACCCGCGCAGCATTATAGTAATGCTCCTCATGCAGCATATTAATTGTGGCGGCCAGTTGCCCCCCAATGATGACCGGCAGATTGACCACCGAACCGCAGCCGAGCGACCAGATCTTCTCATGATCCGGGAAAACCTTGGCGATGTCGACAATGGTGTTGGCGACAAAGACCTTATGCTGTGTGTGCACGATCTCGAACCAGCTATCATAATGGATCGGCTTGGTGCCCGAGACTGGGTAGTCAACGGGATGGCTGCTAAAGGCACGGCGCGCCAGTTTATTGACCATATCCACAGTCATCACCGTGAAAAGCTTGAAACCTGCAGCAGCACTAGTCAGGTTCTGCAAGGCATTCCAGCATTCATCCGGTTGAGCTGCGCAAGCGATCGCATGGTCGAAATCCACGAGGTGCCGTTCCATGTCATTTTCAATCATCACGGCACTCAATTGCCGAACACGATTCGCCCGTCGTTGAGCTGCGTTGTGCGCAAGACGATGAAAATCGACTCGCCGTAGATTTCCAGTTTTGCCCGCTGGTGCGCCTGATGGGCATCCTCGACAGCGAGATCGGGAAGGCCGAACTGCTTCTGGACTTTGCGCAACAATTCTTCGTCGGGCTCATGCAGCCCGATCCACATGAAGCGGCCCTCGCCGCTTTCGACGGAGCCTGCCTGTTCGAGGTCGATATCGGCGACGCGCCGTCCGCCCTCGTAGGCGGCGCAGTCGATCACCATGCCCATGGCTGCCTCCCGGATGCGTAGCCAGTGACTCAATTTATCCAGCCTCCACCGGGTGGCCGGAGTTTCGAGGGCGAGATTGCCGCCGCCCGACGGCATTGGCAAGACCGGACTTGGCCCTGCCAGCTTGAGGCCTCTCCCATCGCAGCACCAACCGCCATCGCCCATCGCCAGAACTGCCAGCACTCGCTAGCTTAAAGCGAAGCTGTTGGCTGGTTCGCAAGGGTGCACCCAATTGACGTGGCGCCACACGGCGGATGTTTTCCCGTTCACATTACCGGGACTGGCATTGTCGGCACGGTCACGGTTTCCGGAATCCCCCAGCACGAGGACCATAATTTTCTGGCTGAATCCTTAAGCCAGTTCCTGGGCGTGGATTACCCAGCCATAGCACTGCAAGCCGAAACAGCATGATTGTCACTGATTACTGGTTCTGGTTTCTGGCGAGCCTAGCCCATGTTTTTTGTTGGTGGCTCTAAAGGTGGCCTGCTCTCTGCGCTCAAGTCTGCGCAAGGCATGCCAGAACGCAAGATGGAGAAGATGCCGTTCAGCACCCTTCGGTCATCAACACGCGGCACACCTCTCGGCTTGTTCGGCAAATGCGGCTGGATCGTTCGCCACTCAAACTCCGTCAGTTCGTATCGAGCCATAGTCAAACTCCTCCATGGAGTTTGAATCATCTTTCAGCCGATTTGCATACCGTTTATGAGTATGCAGCCTAGTTGAAGCATTTCACGTGACTTCACGAAATGAGCAGTCCCTTACTGCACACGTAGCGCACACGGCGGTTTCTAAGTTATTGATTTATTTGGATTGTCCTTCCCGTCCATCATGGGGGCAACGGCAAACAGTTTCCCGCTCGCTGCCGGTTTCTCAGCGGTGTTCATAACGTGGCTTTAGCGCGGATGGCGGTGAAAGCTCAACTGGAAAAGGAATGAAAAGGCGTGCTTGCAGACACTCTCGGAAGGAACAGCATTGCCTTATGCGACCTCGGCCAATTTCTTTCGACTTGTTGTTTTGGGCGCAGTAATCTCGATTCGCGACAGTCGGTCATAAGGAATGGAAGGCATGAAAAAAGCAGCACCGGCATCAGCAATTGATTTCATCAAAGGCGTGAGAGTATGGCTGCACGGCATGGTCAGCCCACATGATGCGGCCATCATGGTTGCCTTCTTTCCATCAAACGCCAGCAGCAATCTATCTGATCAATCACTTGGAGTGGGTGGCCATGTCGAAACACGCTGATGCCTCGTTGGACACGGCAATCGTCGGTACGGGCTTCATCGGCAGGGCATGGGCCATCTCATTTGCGCGCGCTGGGGCCAAAGTCCGCCTGTGGGATCAGGCGGACGGAGCAGCACGCAAGGCCATGGATTACATCTCGGGTGTGCTTGATGATCTGGCAGCAAATGATCTCTTGAGCGGGCAAACACCTGCAACGGTTCTGGCGCGCATCTCGGCCGCCGACACGCTTGAGGAAGCCCTTTCTGAAGCAACACATGTGCAGGAGAACACACCTGAAGTTCTCGCAACCAAGATCAAGGTCTTCGAACGGATGGACGCAGTGGCGCGCGCCGATGCCGTGCTGGCAAGTTCTACATCTGCCCTTCTGCCATCGCGCTTCACGGAAACGCTCAAAGGCCGCGGCCGTTGCATCGTCGCCCATCCGATCAACCCGCCTTATCTGATACCAGCAGCCGAAGTCGTTCCAGCACCTTGGACGACGCCTGAAACCGTCGAACGCACCCGCAAATTCCTGATTGCCGCGGGTCATGCGCCATTGGTGATGAAGAAAGAACTGGATGGCTTCATCATGAACCGCTTGCAGGGTGCGCTTCTCGAAGAGGCGTTTCGGCTGGTGGCTGACGGTTATGCCACTGTCGAAGATGTCGACACAGGAATTCGAGATGGGTTGGCACTGCGCTGGTCCTTCATGGGACCATTTGAAACCATGGACCTGAATGCGCCAGGAGGTGTGCGCGATTACGCAGAACGCTATCAGCAGACCTATGAAAGCCTGTTCCCGAAAATCCTGCGACGCGTGAATTGGGTTGGACCCGTTATGGACACGATCGAGTCCGAGCGGCGCAAATTGCTGGCAGCTGACAAATTGAAAGAACGCCAAGTATGGCGCGACAGGAGATTGATGGCGCTGACCGCACACAAGCGGCGGGCCAATCAAGAGATTGGAGAATGACGGCCTACTCGATGTTCAGTTCACCAAACGCCGGGATTGAACGTCTGGAGGTCTCTTGAAATAACGAAACTGATTGGCTCGGACAGTCTGCTGCCTTGGACGAACAATAGGCGCGGCTCCATTTGTATCCGTCTCTCGCCTGCACTCGAATTTTGCAGTTTTCCTGAGACCCGTTCAGGACAACAGCAATCCGGCCCTCTGTGTGGGCAAGAACCAAACCAACAAAGCGTTCGTTTGGACTGCTCCAATTCACCGGCTTGCCATCCGCATCAAACCAAGCAGCGTCAGAGTTATCTCGCAAAAAGACGTCATCTGTCAGCCCAGCGAATGTCTTGCGCAATGTCACAAGTGTCAACACTTCCGAAACAAGGCTGTCACCACATCCCTTCCAGTCAAGCCAGGTAACTTCATTGTCTTGCGCATAGGCGTTGTTGTTGCCATCCTGCGTGCGTCCGAACTCGTCTCCGGCAGCAAGCATCGGCGTTCCACGCGACAGAAAGAGCGTTGCCAGCAGGGCCCGAGCGTCGCCGCCTGGCCATGTCACTTCGCCCGACTTGCCGTCCCGATTGTCTTCTCCGTTGTTAAAATTGTTCTTGTCACTGTAGGTAACAATATCACGCAACGTGAATCCATCATGAGCTGAAACGAAGTTGATGCTGCAGGAAGGTTTGCGAGCCGGCGCAAAAATATCGGATGAGCCGGCAAGACGGGTGGCTATGCTGTTGGCAGAGTAGGCATCACCTCTCCAGAACTTTCGCACGTCATCGCGATAGCGATCATTCCATTCATGCCACCGGGCGGGAAAGTTTCCAAGCTGATACCCGCCGGGGCCAACGTCCCAGGGCTCGGCGATCATGATGCATTGGGACAGGAGAGCATCCTGTTCAATTGCGGCGAGCAATGGCGCGTGCGATGAAAATTCCTGATCGTTGCGCCCCATCACTGTTGCAAGGTCAAACCGGAAACCATCAACACCTGCTTTCAATACCCAAAATCGCAGCGCATCCAGCACCATTTGCACCATCACTGGTTCATTGAGCGCCAACGTATTGCCACAGCCCGTATGGTTGACAAGTGTCTCGCCGACATGCGCATAATATGACGCGTTGTCGATACCGCGAAGACTCAGTGTCGGGCCCAACGTGTCGCTCTCGCCTGTGTGATTGAATACGACATCCAGAACAACGCGGATTCCCACATCATGTAGTGCAGCAACTGTCCTTCGAACTTCAACTAGTCCACCAGGAGCCAATCTGGGGTCGACCGCAAAAAATGTGATGGGATTGTAGCCCCATGCATTACTGAGTCCGAGAGGAGGCAAGTGCCGTTCGTCGATCCAGGCGGCAATCGGCATCAGTTCCACTGTATCGACGCCCAGCCTCTGGAAATGGGCAATAATTGCTGGTTCGGCCAGGGCGCCAATCGTTCCGCGCTTTTCTGACGGAACATTGGGATGCAACTTCGTAAAGGCCTTCACCGGGACTTCGTAAATGAAACCCGGTTTTCTGTAGGGCAAACGATTCATGTCGGGCAGTTCGGGGCGGACAATGCATTTAGGCGCCATATGCGCCGTGTCGGCGCCAAATTGCGTGAGCAGCGGATCATACCTGTGGGGTCGATCAAGTGCCGTCGCATAGGGATCAATGAGCAGTTTCGAGGGATCGAAGCGATGGCCGCCCTGAGGCTCCCACGGGCCTTCCACGCGCAAGCCATATCGCGCGCCCTGTTTCAGTCCTTCAATAAAACCAAAATGGATGTCGTCAGCGCGCCTGGGCAAAGCGAAACGCTGGATCTCCGAATTTCCAGCAGGATCAAAGAGACAAACATGGACCTGCGTGCCATGCTTGGAGAACACGGCAATGTTCGCGCCATCTGCATCAAGTGAGACACCCAACGGTGAAGGACTGCCCCGCCTCTCTGACACGACAAAATTCAGGTGATCACCGTGGGATGTTCGCGACCGGTATATTTTTGAATTTCCGCAATACGCCGTGACAGCTCTATGAGGTCAGAAAGCGCCACTTGAGTCTCAACGTCATGCTGGTTTGAATCCGGTTGAAATTTTTCAATGTAAACCCGAAGTGTCGCTCCTGCCGTGCCTGTGCCGGAAAGCCGGTAAATAACGCGCGATCCATCCTCAAACAGCAGCCGAACACCCTGACCTTCGCTCCGCGAGCCGTCAACGGGATCATCATAGGCAAAATCATCCACCATCTTGATGCCGTGCTTGCCAGTTAGGGTTTTCATCTGCCCGCGGAGTGATTTCATCAGGCTGCCAGCGGCCTCAGCGTCAACTTCCTCATAGTCGTGACGTGAGTAGTAATTGCGGCCATAGTCACGCCAATGCTCGCGCACGATTGATTCAACGCTTTGCCGCCGCCGCGCCAGAATATTGAGCCAAAGCAGGACCGCCCACAGACCGTCCTTCTCGCGCACGTGATCCGAGCCGGTGCCAGCACTTTCTTCGCCGCAAATCGTCGCCATACCTGCATCGAGTAGATTGCCAAAATATTTCCAACCCGTCGGCGTCTCATAGCATTTGATGCCGAGCTTTGCCGCCACCCTGTCTGCTGCAGCGCTGGTCGGCATGGAGCGCGCAATGCCTGCAAGGCCTTTGGCATAGCCAGGAGCCAAATGTGCATTGGCTGCCAGAATGGCGAGTGAGTCTGAAGGTGTGACAAACTGGTTACGGCCAATGATCAGATTGCGGTCCCCATCACCATCGGAGGCTGCTCCAAAGTCGGGTGCAACTTTTGACATCATGAGATCATGAAGCTCTTTGGCATGAACCAGATTGGGATCAGGATGATGGCCGCCAAAATCAGGCAACGGCGTTCCATTCATCACAGTGTCCGCTGGCGCTCCCAGCATGCCTTCAAGAATGGTCGTGCCGTAAGGCCCGGTGATGGCGCTCATCGCGTCAAAGCGCATGCGGAAACCGGACTTGAACAGATCGCGGATTGCGCCAAAATCAAAAAGCTGTTGCATCAGCGCCGCATAGTCAGCGACGGGATCAATGACCTCCACCGTCATGCCGTCGATGCCGGAAACACCGGTCTTGCCGAGATCAACACTTTGCCCGGATGCGATCTTGTAGGATGAAATCGTCTTGGTCCTGCCGAAAATAACATCAGTGATTTTCTCAGGCGCTGGCCCACCATTGCCGGCATTGTACTTGATGCCGAAATCACCGTCCGGTCCACCGGGATTGTGGCTGGCTGACAGGATGATGCCGCCATAGGCTTTGTTCCTGCGAATAATGTTGGAAGCGGCGGGCGTCGAGAGCAATCCGCCCTGCCCCACCAGCACGCGGCCAAAGCCATTTGCGGCGGCCATTGCGATGGCGGTCTGGATCACTTCACGATTGAAGAAGCGGCCATCTCCCCCGATCACCAGGGTTTGCCCAGCGAAACCGTCCAGGGCATCAAAGATCGACTGGATGAAATTCTCAGCATAGTGCGGCTGCTGGAAAATCTTGACTTTCTTGCGAAGCCCTGACGTCCCCGGCTTCTGCCCGTCAAACGGTTTGGTTGGGATGGTTTCGATCATGCTGGATTCTCAATGAGCTTGCTAAAGAGTTCCTTATAGGCCGCAGCACTGTGCTTCCATGAAACATCTGATTTCATGCCGCGCTTCTGCAGCGTGGTCCATGTCTTGCGGGATTTGTAGACTTGGGCAGCTCGGTCCAGGGCGGCTTGCAGCGAAGGCCCGTCAACGGGTGCAAACTGAAAGCCGTTGGCAACACCAGCCGCGATGCCCGCGTCGTTGGCATCAATGATGGTATCAGCCAGACCGCCAGCGCGGGCCACAATTGGCACGCAACCGTAGCGCAGGCCGTAAAGCTGGGTAAGACCGCAGGGTTCGAAACGCGATGGAATCACTATGGCGTCGGCTCCCGCCTGCATGAGATGTGACAACGCCTCATCATAGCCAACGATCACGCCAATTCGTCCTTTATGCTGCTGGGCGGCGCCGAGGAATTCCCGCTCGATCGCGGACTCACCGCTGCCCAAAAGCGCCAGTCGTGCCCCCGAAGCCACCAGTGAATCGAGGTTGGCTGCAAGAATATCCATGCCTTTCTGCCACGTGAGCCTGCTCACAACGCAATACAGCGGGCCGTCACCGCTGGCGAGGTCAAAACGCTTCTCAACTGCGGGCTTGTTGAGACCGCGTTTCGCCAGCGTGGACACATCATACTGCGCGGTAATGTTTTCATCAGTTTTCGGATTCCAGACATCGGTGTCGATGCCATTCACAATGCCAAAAACATTAGCCCGGCGAGAGCGCAACAGACCGTCGAGTCCCATGCCAAATTCCGGAGTGCAGATTTCGTTGGCGTAGCTGGGGCTGACCGTGGTGATAACATCAGCGCAGGCCAGTCCGCCTTTGAGGAAACCCACGTTTCCAAAAAATTCAACACCATCAATGGCAAAAGCTGAGGCTGGCAGTTCAAGTGAGTCAAAAATTTGCGCTGGAAACTGCCCCTGAAATGCAATGTTGTGGACAGTAACGACTGTTTTGGGGCCACCGCCAAATTTGACATGGACTGCAGCCAGAGCCGCCTGCCAATCATGCAGATGCAAAATGTCAGGCGCGTAACCCTTGATGCAACCCCGCGCCACATCGACGACTGCTTGCGAAAACGCGGCAAAGCGCTGGCCATTGTCAGGCCAGTCCATGCCATCGGGGCCGAGATAGGGGTTGCCTGGGCGATCGAAGAGATGTGGCGCGTCCAGGGCAATGATATCCAGACCCTTTGCCATCCCAGTAACGATTGTGGCTGCTCCGCCAAAGAGCTCCTCGTAGTGATATGCAAGCTTGCCCGACTTCAGTTCGGTCATTACTGCCGGGTAGCCGGGAACCATGCTGCGCACATGAATGCCCTGCGGCAACAGGGCACCGGGCAGCGCTCCCGTCACATCGGCAAGCCCGCCGGTTTTAACCAACGGATAGATCTCTGATGCTGCCGCCAGAATCTTCATGCGCCAAGTTTGTCGATCATGATCTTGGTGATCAGGCAAATGCCGCTCTCGGTGCGCCGAAAACGCTTCGCATCAAGCACGGGATCTTCGCCGACAACAAGACCTTCAGGGATTATTACGCCTCGGTCAATCACGACTTTCCTGAGATGTGCATTGCGGCCAATTTCCACGTGCGGCAGAATCACGGCTTCATCGACGGAAGAATAGGAATTGACCCTGACGCCTGTAAACAGCAGCGAGCGCCGCAAGCTCGCTCCCGAGACGATGCAGCCGCCTGAGACCAGCGAGGCGGCGGCCTGGCCGCGGCGGCCTTCTTCATCATGGACGAATTTTGCGGGCGGCGTCACCTCGCTGTAAGTCCAGATCGGCCAGTCCCGATCGTAGAGATCGAGTGCGGGAAGCACATCGGTCAGATCGATGTTGGCCTCCCAATAGGCATCCACCGTTCCCACATCACGCCAATAGGCTTCTGATTCCTGGACCGAGCGCACACAAGAGCTAGTAAAGCGGTGTGCCACGGCTTTGCCATTGGTCACGAGATGAGGAATGATGTCCTTGCCAAAGTCCCGGCTCGATCCCTTGAGGGCTGCATCGCGGCGGAGTTGCTCCGCCAGCAACTTCATCTCAAACACATAAATGCCCATGGAAGCCAGGGCGGTATCGGGCTTGTCCGGCATGCCTGGCGGGTCGCTGGGTTTTTCCAGAAAGCCGACGATCCGATCAGTCTTGTCAACCGCCATGACTCCAAAGCCCGTTGCTTCCATGCGTGGCACTTCGAGGCAGCCGACGGTGACATCAGCACCCGAGTCCACATGCTGTTGCAGCATCGCCTCGTAATCCATCTTGTAAATGTGATCACCCGCCAGCACGACCATGTATTTGACACCATAACTCTCGACGATGTCGAGGTTCTGGTAGATGGCATCCGCTGTTCCCGCATACCACTGGTCTTCGGAGACGCGCTGCGAGGCCGGAAGAATGTCAAAGCTTTCATTGCGCTCAGGGCGGAAGAAGTTCCAACCGCGCTGCATATGGCGAATGAGGCTGTGGGCCTTATACTGGGTGGCAACACCTATACGGCGGATGCCCGAGTTGAGTGCGTTGGACAGGGCAAAATCAATAATGCG
>JANNXN010000082.1:0-3659 GCA_031409595.1 Rhodobiaceae bacterium | reverse complement strand
GATTTTAAGTCCGTTGCGGCTACCATTACGCCACGCCCGCTAAACCAAGTGTCTTACGCCTTCGCACCTTCACCTAAAGGCGGAGTAAATTGCAGGCCCATGTCCCAGGGTAAATAAATCCATGTATCCTGGCTCACTTCCGTCACAAAGGAATCAACCATCGGACGCCCCTGCGGCTTTGCATATACCGTGGCGAAATGCGCTTTGGGCAGAATTTCCCGCACAACTTTGGCTGTGGCCCCCGTGTCAACCAGATCATCCACAATCAGCACCCCGGCCCCCCCATTTGTGCCAATGATTTTCTCGCCGACATTCTTCAAAACACTGATGACGCCCTGCTTGTCGTAATCATAGGAAGCCACGCAAATCGTCTCGATCACGCGTATTCCAAGCTCACGCGCCACGATCGCTGCAGGAACCAGCCCGCCACGGGTCACCGCCACAACGGCTTCAAATGGCCCGGCCGAGGACAATCGCCAAGCCAAGGCGCGGGCATCCCGGTGAAACTGATCCCATGATACCGGAAAGCTTTTCTGCCATTTTTCGTCCATTTCACCCCCCAAAAAACCTCGATATTGATGTTCCCTTATGCCTTCCCAATCAATTTGGCGCAATCCGTGCCTGAAAAATCAACGTTTGCTTCACACTTTCTCGCCAATATTAACCAAATGGAATTGAAAGTTCTGGAGCTTCATTAATGGATAGCCCTGCCAACCCAGTCGTGCAGCTGATGGCAGCATTCGAGCTTGCCAACATTGAGGCGTTGGCGGTGTCTCTTCCAGACGCCACGATAACTGAGCTCACAACGGCCGCCTGCCGCAAGTGGAATTGCGCAAAATCTGATTTTGTTGGCCGCCCCCTGGTGCAATATGGCACGGGACCGATATCCGCCCGCTATCTCGGTGAGCAGCAGCCCGGCGCCCACCAAAACGTCGAGGTGAACTATGCCCCGCCATTGGGCGTGCAGCGGGCTGCAATTTTCAAGCAACAGCAATGGAACGACGGCAAGCAGGATTTCATGATCCTCATTGGCCAGCACGCCAATGAAGAGCATGCCCAGCGGGCGATCGACAATGAACAGCGCCTGCATTTGGCTGCGCGCTCTGGCGGCTATGCCGTGTGGGATCACAACTATGTCACGGGCGAATCATACAGTTCACCGGAAATGTACGAGATGCTGGGATTTGAACAGAGCGACGTCGACTTGCACTTCCAGGCGTTCAATAGCCTCATCCATCCAGACGACGCGGAGATTACACTCGACAGGAAGATTAAAGCGGCAACCTTCGGCACGGAACTGTTCCAAACGCGGTATCGCGTGCGCATGAAAAATAATCAGTATGTCTGGATTGAGTCCATAGCCTGCATAGTGCGCGACCCTGCCAGCGGGAAACTGGTGAAGTGTGTCGGTCTGTGTCGCAACATCAACGACCAGATGGTGTCGCTGGAAAGACTGAAGAATTCCGAACGCCGTTTGAAACGCACCCAGGAGGCAGCCAGCCTTGGCAGCTTCTCATTGCGGGTGGAAACAAATGTTTCGCGCCTCTCCGTTGAAATGGCGAGCCTCATCGGCCTGCAAGATGCCATCATCCATCCCAATCTTTCAACCTTCATGGGACTGATCACGGATGGCGACAAAGAAAAGTTCGCCGAGTGTATCGAGCTTGCCAAGCTCGGCCAGAGAATTTCAGATCTCGAAATATCCGTATGTCTGCCGACCGGCGAAGTCGAGGTGTTCCAGTGTTCCATTGAACCTGAAAAGAATTCCGCCAGCCAGGTCGAGACTCTATTCGGCACTTGCCAGCGCGTCACTGAGCGCAAATCCCTCGAACGCAGATACATGCAGGCTCAAAAAATGGAGGCCGTCGGCCAGTTGACTGGCGGCGTTGCCCACGATTTCAACAACCTGTTGATGGTTGTCATGGGCAATCTCCAGCTCGTTGAGCAAATCGTGAAGACTGACGAGCGCGCCACAAAGCGCATTCGCGCAGCACTTGAAGCAGCCGAAAAAGGCTCTGACCTCACGCGCCGCATGCTCGCCTTCTCGCGCCAGCAACCCTTGCAGAACAAGGTGCTTGATGTAAACAAACTTGTCGCCGACATGGAGGGCATGCTGCTGCAGGCCGTGAGCCCGTCTGTTGATCTCAAAATTATTCCGGGCGAAAATCTGCACCCCATCAAGGCAGATCAAACCATGCTCGAAACCGCCATATTGAATCTCTCCATCAATGCCAGGGACGCCATGCGTCTCAAGGGGGGAATGATCGTCGTTGAAGCCACCAACCGCCATTTCGACCAGGCCTTTTGCATCGAAAATGAAGATGTGACTGTGGGCGACTATGTTGAAATAGCAGTTACTGACTCGGGCTATGGCATTCCGCCCGAAAATCTCGAAAAGGTTTTCCAGCCGTTCTTCACGACAAAGGGCCCGGAAGAAGGCTCGGGGCTCGGCCTTTCAATGATCTATGGGTTCGTCAAGCAATCAGCCGGGCACATCAAAATCTATTCGGAAGTTGGCCACGGAACGACGGTCAAAATCTATCTTCCAGCCGTGCAAAATGAAGAAACAAGATCACCGATAACCAGCGTGTCTGATCTTCAGTCGCGCTTGGCGCAGGAACTGCGAACCGATGGCCTGGCCATGCCGGCCAAACGCCAAATCATTCTGGTTGTTGAAGACAATCAGGCCGTCCGGGAAATTGCCGCTGCCATGATCGAAGACATGGGCTTTGAGCCTATCGTTGCTTCAAGCGGCGCCGAGGGCCTCGAAATCATCAAGGAGCGGAGCGATCTGGCGCTGATGCTGTCGGATGTGATTATGGCAGGCGGCATGAATGGCCCGGAGCTGGTGGTCAAGGCCTTGAAACTGCGCCCCGAATTGAAAGTGCTGTTCATGTCGGGCTATGCCCCAGGCTCCGTCCGCCAGATGCAGGATTTGCCCGACACCATCGACCTCGTGAACAAACCCTTCACCCGCAACGACCTAACCGAAAAAGTCCGCCGCGCGCTTGCGGCCTAGTTCCAACCCCTGGCTCTGCCGTCTTGCGTTAAACTCACTGCCAATGCCTTGATTTCCGTCGCAGCTTTTTCAAGCGTCGCCAGATTGCGCGATCTCACAGCCAGATTTCAGTTACAATTACTAGTTACGGTGCTAATTACGGTGACACTCCATTCTATTTGACTTACCGCGCACTTCGGCCAATGTTCCCCGCCAATGCGGAGAGAGGGAAAATAGGAATACCGGGGACTATCCCCTTGAAGCACGTACAGGCATTTCGAGTCGCCTTTAAACGCTACTTTGACTAGGTTGAGCGCATGTCGAACATGCACTCAATTCTAAATGCAGTTAAGACAATTCCTGCCCCTCCTAAATGGGTAAATGGCGACGATCAGAGGCTTTGGATTACCGCCCCCCTAGATATTGATGGGGTGTCAATTCAAGGCCTGAACCTGCGAGCAAGGGCGTTCAAGGATCGCCCAGATGAGGATGTACTTTTTCAGCTAGAGTTTGACCATGATCCGAAGCGCCGAGATAAGGCAATTGAGCGGATCGACTGGTTGCCGTGGCACGTTCATGACAATAAGGGAAATGGCCCGTCAGAACTCCGGTTTGTGGCTCAAAAATGCTCCCACTACCATAAGCTTGATTTGAATTGGCT
>JANNXN010000081.1:0-41490 GCA_031409595.1 Rhodobiaceae bacterium | reverse complement strand
ATCGGCGTGATTGCGCCAAGTCCCAAAATCGTTTCCAGCATTTTTGCGCCCGCCAGCAATTTTGCTTCACCTCTTGGCGGGGCGACGATTTGGATGCCGACTGGCAGGGTTTCGCTGGTGAAGCCTGCGGGGATTGAGATTGCGGGGCAGCAGCAGGCGGTGATGGCGGACACCATCAGCAGCCAGTCCACATAAGTTTCAAATTTCACGCCGTTGCATTGGGTGGGGTAGCGTTGCTCGACGGGAAAGGGCGGCACGATTGTGGTGGGGCACAGCAGGAGATCATAAGTATCGAAGAACTTCAGCATGCGGTGGAACATGGCGCTGCGCTGGGCTTCGGCTTTTGAAATGTCGGTGGCGCTAAGCGCCAGACCTTTTTCGATGTTCCAGACGACTTCGGGTTTGAGCTGGTCCCGGTTGGTTTTGAGAAGCGTCCGCATGCCCACCGCATAACTCAGTGCACGGAGCGTTTGCATGCAGTCCATGGCTTCGTGCAAATCCGGGTGGGCCTCTTCGACAATGACTCCTTCGCTCTCAAATCTTCTTCCAGCGGCCATCACAATCTTGGCCACTTCCGGATCCACGGGACTGATCCCGAGATCGCGGCTGATGGCGATGCGTTTTGGTTTCCAGCCGGAGCGCGCGGCTTTGAGATAGGACGTGCCATCGAAGGGAAGCGAAAGCGGGTCGCCCTGCTCTTCGCCAATCATGGCGTCAAACAGCAGAGCGAGGTCTTCGACGTTTCTGGCCATGGGACCTTCTATGCCAAGGGTGCTGTCAATCTTGTTGCCGGGCGTTGCCGCAACCCGGCCAGGCGAGGGGCGCATGCCAACAACACCACAGAAGCTGGCGGGGTTGCGAAGCGAACCGCCCAAATCAGAACCATGGGCCACCCAGGCTGTGCCCGTGGCCAGGGCGACAGCGGCACCGCCTGATGAACCAGCGGCGGAGCGGGATGTGTTCCAGGGATTTAATGTGCGGCCAAAGACTTCATTGAACGTGTTGGCCCCTGCTCCAAACTCTGGCGTGTTTGACATGGCATAAATGATGCCGCCGCTTTTCTCCAGATGGGTGACCAGAATGTCAGATGTTTCGGCGATGCGGTTGGCATAGATGGGAGAACCCTGGGTGGAGCGGACACCCGCCACGTCAGCCAGATCTTTGATCGGCACAGGCAAGCCGGCGAGCACACCGCGCTCACTTACTGGTTTTTTCACGAGTTCTTTGGCGTGGGCGCGGGCGCGGTCAAAGCAGAGGGTTGGCAAGGCGTTCACTTTGCTGTCGACTTCGGCAATGCGCTTTTCAAGTGCGTCCAGACAGTCCAGCGGCGAGATATCGCCTGTCTTCAAGGCGCTGACGATTTCATTTGCGGTGGACCTATAGAGTTCGGGCATCTGGCTTTCCTTTTTTGGTCAAGTGCCTTAACATTGGGGAATATTTCAGCAGGAGACAATTATGAATGCACCCGTAACATCAGCACCCGGAATGAACAAGCACTGGGTGGAACGCCGCGCCAAGGCCGTGTCGCGCGGGGTTGGCATGGGTGCGCCGGTTATGGCCGCACGCGCCGAGAATTCGGAAATCTGGGATATTGAAGGCAACCGCTATATTGATTTCGGCGGCGGCATCGCAGTGGTGAACACTGGCCATCGGCATCCACTCGTCATGAAACGGGTCTATGAGCAACTTGAAAAATTCACCCATACCTGCGCCATGGTGATGCCCTATGAGCCCTTTATTGAGCTTTGCGAAAAGCTCAATGCGATTGCGCCGATATCTGGCGAAAAGAAATCAGCGTTGGTGACGACGGGGGCTGAGGCGGTTGAGAATGCCGTCAAGTTTGCGCGCTGCTATACGGGGCGCTCGGATGTGATTGCGTTTCATGGTGGGTTCCATGGGCGCACATTGCTGGGCATGGCGCTCACCGGCAAAGTGTTGCCCTACAAGGTGAAGTTCGGGCCAATGCCCGGTGGCATCTGGCATGTGCCGTTTCCAGTTGAGCACAAGGGCATCAGTGTAGAAGACTCCATTCACGCCATTGAGTTGCTGTTCAAGTGTGACGTGGAGCCAACGCGTGTTGCTGCCATCATCATTGAACCGGTGCAGGGTGAAGGCGGATTTTATGTGGCGCCCAAGGAACTCATGGTGCGGCTCCGCAAGCTTTGCGATGAGCATGGCATTCTGCTGATAGCGGACGAAATCCAATCGGGCTTCGGGCGCACCGGCAAATGGTTTGCCATGGAGCATTATGGCGTGGAGCCTGATCTGGTGACGGTTGCCAAATCACTGGCTGGCGGGTTCCCGCTGGCTGGTGTTGTGGGCCGCGCCAAGATCATGGATGCGCCGGATCCAGGCGCCATTGGCGGCACCTATGCGGGCAACCCCGTTGCCTGTGCTGCTGCGCTCGGCGTGTTTGAGGCGTTCGAGACCGAAGGACTGATGGAGAAGGCCGAGGCGCAGGGCAAGAAAATCATGGCGCGGATGAAGGCTGTGAAGGCCAAGGGCCGCGGCATGCCAATAGGTGATGTGCGCGGGCTTGGGGCCATGTGCGCATTCGAATTGGTAACCGAGCATGGCGGCAACAAGCCCGATGCCGCTGGCGCCAAGGCGCTGGCCGCCAAATGCCTGGAGCGCGGATTGCTGATCCTGACATGCGGCATTCATGCTGACACGGTCAGGCTGCTTACGCCGCTTACAGCTTCAGACCTGATACTGGATGAGGGTTTGGATATTCTGGAAGCTGCGCTATTGGGGAATTAACGCGGCGCTGCCTATATATGCACTATGATTGTTCTCGTAATCATTGGCTTGGCATTGCTGGCTGGCGTGATTTATGGCCCGCACTTGTGGATCAGAAGAACGATGGCGGTTCATGGTGTGGAGCGGCCGGACTTTCCTGGAACGGGTGGTGAACTGGCCCGCCATCTGCTGGACAAAGCGGGACTGGAATCAGTCAAGGTTGAACGCATTGAAGGCGGTGACCATTATTCGCCTGCCGAGAAAACTGTGCGCCTGTCGGCCAACAATTTTGATGGCAGGTCGATAACGGCAGTCGCAGTCGCGGCCCATGAAGTATCGCATGCGCTGCAGGACAGGGATGGCTATGGCCCTCTTATGATGCGACAGAAGCTTGCAGGCATTTGTATTGTCATTGAGCGCACGGGCAGCATCATGATGATGGCAACCCCCATTGTTTTCGCCCTGACGCGCTCGCCAGTTGTGCTTGTCGCGGAGGTCGTATTGGCATTGGGCATTCTGGCTTCCACTGTGGTGATCCATGTGTTCACACTTCCCACCGAATATGACGCGAGCTTCAACCGGGCTCTGCCAGTGCTCGAACATTACCTCAAATCCGAAGACATGCCAGCGGCAAGAAGCGTTCTAAAAGCGGCGGCATTCACCTATGTGGCGTCAGCACTGGTAAGTTTGCTGGATATTGCGCGCTGGGTTCGCATATTGCGGTTTTAGCATTGGGCCCTGTTATTGACTTGCTGGTAAATCTGTTGTATTCTTACCAAAATTCAATCGATATGATAATGTAAGAATATGAACGCAACCGCAACACTTTCAAGCAAATTCCAGATTTCCATTCCGAAATCGGTGCGCGAGGCCGAAGGATGGATGCCCGGCCAAAAATTCGTGTTTTTGCCTAAGGGAGCGGGATTTGTGCTCGTGCCAGTGCCAAAACCCAAAGATCTGGCTGGCAGCGCAAAGAACGCCAATCCCCATGGTTATAGGGACCGTCAGGAACGCCTTTAGTATGGCTTTATGACACTTCTAGTGTGGCTTTATGACACTTCCATTTGGGTCGAATGGCTCGTTGGCACCCACTTGGGCAAATCCTTTAACGCGAAATTTGCCAACATTGAAACGTCCCTTATCCCGACGCTTGTCCAGTTTGAACTGCAGAAATGGTGTTTGCGTGAGCGGAACGAGGCGGAAGCCGAGCGGTTATTGGCATTGACAATGACCGGGGTTGTGGTTCCTCTCGATACCGCAACAGCAATCCAAGCCACCATATTGGCAAAGCGCCATAACCTGCATTCAACCGACGCATTGATTTATGCCACGGCAACCCTCGCCAGCGCAACACTGGTAACCTGCGACGCGCATTTCCAAGGCCTTCCGGACGTGCAATATTTTACGAAATAGAGGAAATTCCATGCCCAAACTTTCCAACATGGCTCACCGTGACATTGAAACGGTTTTACATCCCTATACCAATCTGGCGAAACACCGGGAGACCGGGCCGCTGATATTTGGCGAGGGCCGCGGCATTTATCTCTATGACGACAAGGGCAAGCGCTACATTGAGGGCCTGGCAGGGTTGTGGTGCACGTCGCTGGGCTATGGCAATGAGGAACTCGTGGAAGCAGCGGCGAGCGCCATGCGGAAGCTTTCATTTTCCAGCGTGTTTGGCGGCAAGTCGCATGACGGAGTGATTGAGCTTTCGGAAAAGCTGAAGGAGCTGGCGCCCTGCCCCACATCCAAGGTTTTATTTGGCACATCGGGCTCCGAAGCCAATGACATGCAGATGAAACTTACCTGGTATTACAACAACGCCAGGGGCAAGCCTGAGAAGAAGAAAATCATTTCACGGATGCGAGGCTATCACGGGGTTACGATTGCATCCGGTTCTTTGACAGGCCTTCCCATGGTGCATACGGATTTTGATTTACCGATCAAGAATGTGCTGCACACGTGGTGCCCGCATTATTATCGCAATGGGCTGGAGGGCGAGACGGAGGATCAGTTCACGGATCGCATGGCGAAGGATCTGGATGATCTTATTCAGCGGGAGGGGTCGGACACGATTGCCGCTTTCATTGCCGAGCCGGTCATGGGGGCTGGAGGGGTTCTGGTGCCGCCCATGAACTATTTTTCGAAGATCAACGCGGTTCTGGAAAAATATGATGTGCGCTTCATTGCGGATGAAGTGATTTGCGGATTTGGCCGCACCGGCAACTGGTTTGGCTCACAAACCTTTGGCATGAAACCGCACTCAATCTCCATGGCGAAGGCCATCACTTCGGCCTATTTCCCCATGAGCGCACTCACCATTGAGGAAGACCTGTATCAGGCGATGGTCGACGAGAGCAAAAAGATTGGCACGTTCGGCCATGGCTTTACTTACACGGCTCACCCGGTGGGTTGTGCGGTGGCACTCAAGACTTTGGAAATCTACAGGCGCGAAAAGATCGTTGAACATGTCCAGAAAGTGGCGCCTGTATTCAAAATGCGGCTCGACAAGCTGGCTGATCATCCGCTTGTGGGCGAGGCGCGCGGTGTTGGCCTGATTGGCGCGCTGGAGCTGGTGGCTGACAAGAAAACACGACGGGCGTTTGCGCCCCCAAAAATGGTTGGGCCAACATGCGTTAATTTCCTGCAGGAGCTTGGCCTGATCAATCGGGCCATGGGCGATTCGGTGGCGTTCTGCCCGCCGCTCATCATCACAACGGAAGAAATTCACGAGATGTTCGATATGGTGGAGGCTGCACTTGATATGACTGAGGCCTGGGTTCACAAAAACAATCTTCGCACCAATTGAGGTTATCATGAGCGTTGCTGAAACAGAAACAGACCTGCGCGGAATTCTCGGCAGCGCTCAAGGCTTGGCCGTGCGGAAATCGCGCCCGCAGCTTGACAAATACTCCCGCCAGTTCATTGCCATGTCGCCATTCCTCACGCTGGCGACTGCCAACGCCAAGGGCCGGGCGGATGTGAGTCCGCGCGGCGATCCGCCGGGATTTGTGCATGTTGTGGACGACAAAACCATTCTCATTCCTGACCGCCCGGGCAACAACCGCCTGGATACAATGGTGAACATCGTTGAGAACCCGAATGTGGCTTGCCTGTTTTTTATACCCGGCTTTGAAGACACGCTGCGGCTGGCTGGCCGGGCAAAGATCACGCATGATAGCGAATTGCTCAAGCGCTGCATGGTGAATGGCAAGGCGCCCAAAGTTGGCGTGCTAATATCAATCGAAGAGGTTTTCCTCCATTGCGCCAAGGCGCTGAAGCGTTCGAAGTTGTGGCAGGATGATTACACGCAGGACCGCAGCGTGATGCCCAGCATTGCGCGCATCATTCTTGAACAAACATGCGAGAGCGAAGTTGACGAGAAAGCGGCTGATGAAGCCGATGCTTCCGTCGAAGACAATTATCGCAACGAACTTTATTGATAGAAAAGGGCCTGAGATTTAGGGTGTGGACTCAATTGCACCAGCACCTGAATGCGAAGATATAGAGCATTGACCGGAAACTGGTTGCTGTTTTCTCGAAGCGTGTTGCGAGTCTCCGCATGTCTTTCATTTTACAGAAGAAGCGTTCGACGATGTTGCGTTTGGCATAGAGATTGGGATCGTGAGGGATTGGCTTTCGCGCATTGCTCTTTGATGGGATGACGGCAAGTGCGCCTTCATCGGCAATTTGCTGCCTGATCCTGGTGCTGCCGTAAGCCTTGTCGGCAACAATGGCGAGGGGCTCTTTGTCCCAATCCAGAAAAGCATCCATCATCTTGCTGTCATGCAGCTGGCCACCGCTGATCTCCAGCCGTAATGGCCTTCCTTCTTCATCTACAGCCGCGTGAACCTTACTTGAGCGACCGCCGCGTGAGCGTCCAATACCTTCTGCCAGTTCCCCTTTTTTGACCCAGCCGCCGCGCGGTGAGCCTTGACGATGGAACTGTCGATGAAGATCAAACTGTCTTTTCGCTCCCGGGCAAGCGCATCGAAGATGCCCTTCCAGATGCCACGCTGCCCCCACCGTGAATAGCGATTGTAGACCGTTGTGCGAGGCCCGTAACGCTCGGGCAAATCGCGCCATGGTGCTCCGGTGCGCAAGATATAGAAGATGCCATTCAATATCCGACGGTCATCCCGCCTTGCAGGCCCGCGCCCAGCTTTTGGAAAATGCGGTTCTATAATCGCCCACTCATCGTCGCTTAAATCAAATCGACCCATAATATGCTCCTTGTTAGGAACATCTGAATCTGATTTGCTGAAGTAATTCAACAAGCTGAATTGGGTTCACACCCTAGTCTCAGGCCCGATTGAATTATTGCCGCGTTTTACTTGCCTTCGAGTAATGCGTCGACCTGTGCCCGGACTTCCTCAGTCACTGGCTTGTTCGCTGCAGCTTCAAGGGCAGCGATTGCGTCCGCTTCGGCAGTTGCGGCGGCTTCAGCAGCGGCGGCGGCATCAGCATCCGCAGTTGCTGCAGCAGCGGCGGCGGCGGTTGCAGCATCTGACGCGGCAGTAGCAGCTGCTTCTGCATCGGTTGCAGCCTGCTGAGCAGCTGCAAGAGCTTCTTGAGCAGCTGGGTCAAGCGGAGCAGCATCTGCGTCTGCTTGTGCGGCAGCCAGGTCTGCGGCTGCCTGGGCGGCAGCGGCGGCGGCTTCCTCGGCGGCGGTCTGTGCGGCTGCGGCATCGGCATCGGCGGTCACAGCATCTGCGGCTGCAGCTTCTGCGTCAGCAGCTGCAGTTTCAGACAATTCATTGGCCGCCTTGTAGGCTGCAATCTTGCCAACCCGTGAGTTTGGCGACGCATTGGCGAGGGCCTTGGATGACGCGTGGGCGGCGTTCAAGGCGCCCAAATCGGACGCGCCTTTGCCGTTATTGGATTTCTCCACTGAAGCCGTACTGGACGATGCTTTGGCATGAGCGTTGCCGTTGCCTCCAGCATTTCCATTGCCGCCTGCGTTGCCATTTCCGTTGCCTCCGCCGTTACCATTGCCACCCTTGGCGGCATAGGCACTGTCCGCAGAAAACGGATTTACAACACCTGGCAGCATTGCGGTTGCCATAAACCCAACGCCAAGCGTCAGGGCTAAAATGGACTTTGGTATTTTGGCGGCCATCGTGACTGACTCCTTGATTAAATTGACTGACAACTGAGATTTCGTGGAATGATTTGCTGGCGGATCACTTTACTGATGCCAGCTTTAATGCGGACTGGGCATTGGCGGCAATGATCTCGGCTTTGATCACTGCACTGTCGGCAATTGCGGCTGTATTGGCGGTTACATTGGCACGGCGCAGAGCAACGCTCATGATTGTATCAGCCTTCAATGATGCGGCTCTGGCTTTGTCAAATACTGAGGCAAGGGCAGCATTTTGAGGGTCAACAGCGAGTGCGGTTTTCGCCAGGCCGAAGGCATCGTTTGCGATCTTTGCTTCAGCTGCTGCATGTTCATAGGCGCTCAAAGCCGTGTCAGCTTCAGCAAAGGCTTCTGTTGCGGCAACGATGGCGTTTGCAACTGCCGCCTTGGCGTTTTGCGCTATGGCTTGGGGATCCTGGTAAGCGGTGATTCGGGCCGTTTCGAGCTTGATGTTCTTCTTTTTCAGTTCAATACCAGCGGGTGCTGGATCAGGTGAGACGCTCGCTGTTATGATTTCTGGCGCGATGTTGTCCTTGTGAAAAAGCGGGGTCGTTGTGTAAGCAGCGGTCAGCGCGAGAACACCGACTGATAGCTGCATGGTATTTGACATCGTGAAAGCCCTCTCCTCATCCGATGGCGAGGAAGGTCTGATTTTCATATGGTTAATGCAATGAGAATCCCTGGAGGCGGTGAACTGTTTGCTAACTATGCGTCATCAACTTGTATCAATTTACGCCGTTAAACTTTGCAGGGCTTGCTCCAAATCGGCAATCAAGTCAGCCGCGTCTTCAATGCCAACTGAAAAGCGGATGAGATTTTCGGGCACGATGCTGTTCGGCCCTTCGACAGATTTACGGTGTTCTGCGAGACTCTCAACGCCGCCCAAAGATGTTGCTGGCGTGAATACCTTCAACCTTGCGGCAACGCCCCGGGTTTGGGCTTCGTTGCCGTTAACCAAAATCGACAGCATGCCGCCGAAGCCACCCGCCATCTGGCTCTTTGCCACTCTATGCTGCAAGTGACTTTCAAGACCGGGATAGAGCACGGCTTTGAGCTTTGCATGTTTTTCAAAATGCCTGGCGATCGCCAATGCATTGCGCGAAGCTTGTTCGACCCGCAGGAAAAGCGTTCGCATTCCACGGATCAAGAGAAACGCTTCGAAACTTCCAAGCGTTGCGCCAAGACCCACTTGCGCCTGCTTCAGCATGTCCCAGTGCACGCTTGGTTCGCGAGCGGTCAGAACGCCGGCAGTCACGTCGCTATGGCCATTCAGATATTTTGTGGCGGAATGAAAAACCATGTCAGCGCCGAGTATGAGCGGCTTGCTGATCACCGGCGGCGCACAGGTTGAATCAACCACAAGCATCGCTCCAGCTGCATGGGCCGCGTCCGCTGCAGCTTTGATGTCAATCACGTCCCACGTGGGGTTGACGGGCGTTTCGATCCAGACGATGGCGGTTTTTCCGGGGACTATGGCTTTCGCCAGGCTCTGCGGATCGGCGGCATCAAACAGATCGAGGCCAATGCCACGCATGGATTGCTGGCGGAGCAGCCAGGATTTGACGCCGTGGTACATGACTGACGGCGCTGTTACGCGCTGGCCGGTTTCCAGTGTTTCGATAAGTGCGGTTGCGGCTCCCATGCCGGAGGCAAACAATCTGGTTTCAAATCCTTCTTCGAGTTCACACAACAGGCTTTCGGCGTGAGCCACAGTTGGCGAGCCGTTGCGCGAATAGATATATTGCCCAATGAGTTGGTAATCCTCATCGCGGGCAAATGTCGTCGAGGGCTGGATGGACGGAACCGTTGCGCCCGTTTCGGCATCGATGAAATGACCGGCTTGCACGACGCGCGTACGGATGGAGGGTTTTGAATTGGAGCCGTCAGACATTGGAGCACACTTATTTTTGGAGGGGCAGGACTGTTACGGATATAGCCGCGCCTTTGACCATTCGCCACCGGGATCGGCGCGGCGAAATGCTACACGGTCATGCAGGCGGAAAGGGCGGTCGTGCCAAAACTCAATTGACAGCGGCTTGATGCGAAAGCCCGACCAATAGGGCGGGCGCGGCACGTCCCCAAGCGCAAATTTGGCTGCATACATCGCAACGGAAGCCTCCAGCGCAAAGCGGCCTTCGAGTGGGCGTGATTGTTGCGAGGCCCAGGCGCCAATCCGGCTGTCCCTGGCGCGGGAGGCAAAATAGGCATCAGCCTCTACCTCGCTCACCTGCTCCACAATTCCCCGTACGCGCACCTGGCGGCGCAAGGTTTTCCAGTGGAAGCAGAGGGCCGCTTTAAGAGTGCCCAAAATTTCCTGGCCCTTCTGGCTTTCATAATTTGTGTAGAATACGAAGCCGCGTTCATCTGCTTCTTTCAGAAGCACCATGCGCACATTGGGCAGGCCTTCTTCATCGACAGTTGCCAAGGCCATGCCGTTGGGGTCATTCGGTTCGGATTTTTCTGCGTCCGCCAGCCACTCCTTGAAGAGTTGCAAGGGGTCATTGCGTTCGGTGAAGCCATAGGCAGCGGTCAGGGTAGAGAGATCACTCAGGGTCATAATTGCATAAATATACCAGATTGCAGAGAACGTCGCGCCCTTTCCTTAGTCGGTTAACTGTGCCAAATAGCGTTGCAGGTTATGCAACTGGCCAATGATTCAAGGATAATGATGAGCGAAAACAAAGGTTTAATGGCTGGGAAGCGCGGCCTGATTATGGGCGTTGCCAATAATCGGTCCATCGCCTGGGGCATTGCCCAGGCTTGTGCCAGACATGGCGCTGAACTTGCCTTCACCTATCAGGGCGACGCGCTGAAAAAGCGGGTGGAGCCGCTCGCTGCTGAAATCGGTTCAACACTTGTCGTCCCCTGCGATGTCACGGATATGGCTTCGGTTGATGCCACATTCGAGGCGATCAAACGCACCTGGGGTAAACTGGATTTTGTAGTTCATGCAATTGCTTTTTCTGACAAGGATGAACTCACGGGACGTTATGTCGATACCAGTGCTGAGAACTTCCATAAGACGATGTTCATTTCCTGCTACAGTTTCACGGCCATTGCCCAGCGTGCCGAAAAGCTGATGACTGACGGTGGTTCGCTTTTGACCCTTACATACTACGGCGCTGAAAAATGGATGCCGCACTATAATGTCATGGGTGTCGCCAAGGCTGCATTGGAAGCTTCCGTCCGTTACATGGCGGCTGATCTTGGCGTCAAGAATATCCGCGTGAATGCAATTTCTGCGGGGCCGATCAAGACACTGGCAGCTTCGGGCATCGGTGATTTCCGCTACATCCTGAAATGGAACGAATACAACTCACCGCTGCGGCGCACGGTAACCACTGAAGAAGTTGGCGATAGCGGGTTTTATCTGCTCTCAGATTTGTCGAGAGGTGTAACCGGTGAAATCCTGCATGTGGATTCAGGTTATCACGTTGTCGGCATGAAAGTTCCGACTGCACCTGACATGAGCCTGGCAAACACCAGTGACTGAGACGTTGCCACCCGTATATTTTGTTCGCCATGGCGAAACGGAATGGAACCGGCTTGGCCTCATTCAGGGCTGGACCGATATTCCCCTGAATGAAACCGGCCATGAACAGGCCAGGAGTGTCGCCAAGGCTTTTGCGGCACATCCGGAAATTACCAACAATTGCCGCTTCGCTGTCAGCCCCTTGGGGCGCACGCGACAGACCATGGCGCATATTGCGGATGCCTTGGCGTTGCCAGAAAACCATGCAGCAATTTCGCCAAATATCAAGGAACTTGGCTTCGGTGTGTGGGAGGGCAAACCGTTCTGGGAACTGAAGGCCTCGCCAATTTATCCAGCCGATCCCGAGACCCGTTATTCCTGGCGGCCACAGGGCGGCGAGAGCTATCAGGATGGGCAGGTCCGCTTGGTGGACTGGCTTGAAGCGCTCACGGAACCAACCGTCATCGTTGCGCACGGCGCCATTGGCCGCTGCATCATTGGGCATCTCACGAAAATGACTGTACGCGACCTGGTGGGCATTCGCATGCATCAGGGCAAGTTCTGCAGGATTTCGGGTGGAATTGCTGAGTGGTTTGACGGAACAGAAGTCCACGCCTAAAACGTCCCCCCATGTCACACAACACATTCGGCCACCTGTTTCGCATGACAACATTCGGAGAAAGCCACGGAGCAGCGATCGGCTGCGTGGTTGATGGTTGCCCGCCGGGCATCAAGCTTGGCGCGGCCGATATTCAAACTTACTTGGACAAGCGCAGGCCTGGGCAAAACCGTTTTACCACGCAGCGGCAAGAGCCTGACACGGTGAAAATTCTCTCCGGCGTGTTCGAAGACGATCGCACAGGTGGACAAGTGACGACGGGTACGCCTATCGCGTTGATGATTGAAAATGTTGATCAGCGCTCCAAAGACTATTCTGAAATTCGCGACACGTTTCGCCCCGGGCACGCGGACTTCACCTATCAGGCCAAATATGGGTTGCGCGATTATCGGGGTGGCGGGCGCTCATCGGCGCGCGAAACGGCAGCGCGGGTTGCAGCAGGTGCGATTGCCCGCAAGATAGTTCCAGGCGTTACGATTCGTGGGTGCCTTGTGCAAATGGGGCCGCACAAGGTTGATGCGAAGAACTGGGATTGGGCCGAAGTTGCCAACAATCCGTTCTTCTGTCCGGACAAGAAAACAGCGGCTTTTTATGAAGAGTATCTCGATGGCATCCGGAAATCCGGTTCCTCGTGCGGCGCCGTTGTTGAGGTTACGGCATCGGGTGTGCCGGCTGGCTGGGGGGCGCCAATTTATGGCAAGCTCGATCAGGATTTGGCCGCTGCCATGATGAGCATTAATGCGGTGAAGGGCGTTGAGATTGGCGCTGGCTTTGCCGCGGCGGGATTTACGGGCGAAGAAAATGCCGATGAAATTCGCATGCGCCATGGCAAGCCGGAGTTCCTGTCCAATCACGCAGGCGGAATTCTGGGCGGCATTTCCAGCGGCCAGGACGTGGTTGTGCGCATGGCGATCAAGCCCACGTCATCAATATTGAATCCGCGCCGGACAATCACCGCGCAAGGCGAGGAAACCGATATCGTCACCAAGGGCCGCCACGACCCCTGCGTCGGCATCCGCGCCGTGCCCGTCGCCGAAGCCATGATGGCGCTGGTTCTGGCCGATCATTTCCTCCGGCATCGGGCACAGATGGGTTAGCGCTGCGTACGGGTTTTGAAAACGCTGGCGTGATTCTACTTCGCCGGTATAGACATGGTGCGCTAGAACTCTAACAAGTCGCAGGTTTTCATGTCTGTCAGCTCGACCCCGGACAATATCTCCGCTTGGCGCTTCAAAGTTTTTCTTGGGCTGTTTTTCGCGGCAATCATCGCCGGAAAATTTATGTATAGTTATCAGGATGTGTTGATTGACCCAGACAGCTGGTGGCACATCAAGACGGGAATGGATACTTTGGCAAATGGTCGTCTTCCCTTGACCGACAGCTATTCGCACACTTTTTTTGGAAGGCCTTGGATCGCCAAGGAATGGTTGTCGCAGGTCTTGATGGCACTCGCCTTTCTTGGTGGCAAGTGGAACGGGGTGTCGCTGCTAACAGCGGCGGCAATTTCAGGCACTGGATTTGCGGTCTATATGAGCCTTGCAGCCAAACTTCGCCCGCATCTGGCGCTTGTTGTGACAATGATCAGCATGGTGCCGTCTAGCGCTGTCTTTTTAGCCCGCCCCCACATGATGGTCATGTTAATCGTGGTCGTATGGACGGCGATTATTTTTCGTACCGCTGACGAACTGAAGCCGCCGCGATTTTCCGCACTGATATTGCTGGTTCTCTGGTCCAATCTTCACAGCAGCTTCACACTCGGTATGGTTATCGCGGGCTTCGGACTGTTGCACATTGTCGAGCAAACGAGATTCAGCAACAGACCGCTGATCGCGCGGTGGGCAGTTTTTGTGTTGATGTGCCCTCTTGTTGCTCTGATCCACCCCTATTTCTACCAGCCCTTCGTCATCAGCATCGAAATGATGCGCGGCAATGAGGCGACCCAATTTATCACAGAGTGGCAACCCTTTAATGCCCAGACCGCCATGATCCCAGAAGGCGTCATTATATTGTATCTTCTGGCATTTTTAATGCTGCGGCTGAAGCTCAGCTGGAGCAAGGCTTTGTTCATACTATTCTCGCTCCATATGATGCTCACGCATTTTAGATTTTCCTATGTGTTTTTCATGCTGGTTCCAATTTCCGTAGCGCCTGAACTGGCTCTGCGATTCCCCGGAGTGTCGGCAGAAACGTGGGTCAGTCAGAAACGTGACGCCATTGAGGCGTTTGCAGCTCGTTACTTCGGGCCAATCGTGCTGGCATCAAGCGTGGTGGCTGTTGTTGCAGGAAGCATTTTTCTGAACTTGAAGAGTATTCAACCTGCTCCCGAGCACGGACCCGTTGATGCCATTGCATTTGCCCAGACCCACGAACTAACCGGCAATGTGTTCAACTACTATGATTTTGGCGGACCGCTGATTTTTCACGGCATCAAGACTTTTATCGATGGTCGGGCGGAGCAAATCTTCCTGGACGGTTTCATTACAAAAGTGATCGCGTCGGCCAGCCCTGGGGGCGAGCAAAAATTCCAGGAATTGCTCAAAGACTACAGCATTGATTGGTCAATACTGCCGCCGGGAGACGCGAGGATAGATCTCCTTGACACATACCCAGATTGGCAGCGCGCCTATGCGGACAAGTATGCGGTCATACACGTGCGCAAGGATTTTAAAACTTTGCAATAGACAGGCCAAACCATGGCCTCACATTGAGATCACTCAACGTCGAGTGGCTCGGTTCCTGCTGGTTTTCCGTCGGGTCGCAGGGTGATCTTTTCGATGCGGGCTTCGGCGTCTTTCAGTTGTTTTTCGCAGTGTTTTTTCAACGCCTCGCCGCGAGTGTAGATCGTTATTGACTGTTCGAGATCGACTTTGCCGGACTCGAGCTTGGCGACAATTTCTTCGAGTTGAGCCAAGGCCTTTTCGAATGGCAGTTCAGCAATGTCGGGAAACTCTGTTGTCATTCGAAATCATCCTCGTCATCAGGTTCGTCTTCAAAGGCCGCGCTGCCACGCATGAGCGCCTGCACATGAATTGCGACTGAGGCGCTCAAACCTCGCAAATCATAGCCGCCTTCCAGCACGGATACAACGCGGCCTTCCGCATGGGTATCAGCTGCCGCCATTAGTTCAAGCGTGACCCAGGCGAAATCTTCTTCGGCGAGTTGAAGGCTGCCCAGGGGGTCGGCGTGGTGGGCGTCGAAGCCTGCCGAGATCAACACGAGATCGGGGGCAAAATCATCCAATGCGGGTAGAATTATCGAGCGCATGGCGTTGCGGAATTGGGCGCTGCCGTCGCCTGCCCTGAGTGGTGCGTTGAAGATATTGCCGACACCGGTTTCGGTGGCAGCACCTGAACCGGGGTAAAGCGGCATCTGGTGGGTGGAGCCATAAAACAGGTCCGGATCCGACCAGAAAATTTCCTGGGTGCCATTGCCGTGGTGTACATCAAAATCGATGACTGACACCCGCTCGGCGCTGTAACGGGCGCGGGCATAATGGGCGGCGATCGCCACATGATTGAAGAGGCAAAAGCCCATGGCTTTCCGCGATTCTGCATGATGGCCGGGCGGGCGAAGGGCGCAAAACGCGTTGTCGGCTGCACCGGTAAACACCGCATCGACAGCAGCGGTCGCCGCACCCACAGCGCGCAAGGCTGCTTCCAGAGACCCCCTTGAAATCGGCGTGTCCTGATCGAGGTATTCAATGCCCTCCTCCGGCGACATTGAAACCACATGACGTAGATGCTCTTCAGTGTGGGCGCGGAGGATATCTTCATCTTTCCCAATGGGCGCAAGCTGCCGCTTCAAATCATTGAAATGCGGTGCTTCCAGTATCCTGTTGATCGCCCTTATGCGGTCCACCCGCTCGGGGTGGCCATCTGGCGTCAGATGGTTAAGGCTAGCGGGGTGGGTGTATAGAAGTGTTGTCATGGCCCTGCTATAGAGCGCTTGTAATGAGTCATTCCACTGAAATTTCGTCGGCAGTGCGCGCACTCAAGCAAGGCGAGCTGGTAGCTTTCCCGACGGAGACGGTTTACGGGTTGGGGGCTGATGCGACCAATGATCTGGCGGTGGCCAGGCTTTATGAGGCCAAGGGGCGGCCCAGTTTCAATCCATTGATCTCACATGTTCAGGATGCGTTTGCAGCCTTTGCACTTGGAGAGTTTTCGAGTGAAGCCAAGAAGCTGGCGCTGCTGTTTTGGCCTGGACCCCTAACGCTTGTGGTGCCGCGGGCTGCGAATTGCCCGGTTTCGCTGCTGGCTTCGGCAGGGCTGCCGAGCATTGCACTTCGGGTTCCAAATCACCCGATGGCGCTTGATCTGCTTGAGGCCGTGGGCCGGCCCATTGTTGCACCCAGCGCCAATGTCTCCGGCCGCATAAGTCCTACTACGGCTGCACATGTGAGGACCAGCCTCGGCCACAAGGTTTCTGTTTTGCTGGATGGCGGGCCTTGCGCTGTAGGGGTTGAATCAACTGTTGTGAGTTTTCTCGGAGAGAAACCAAAAATTCTGCGCCACGGCGGCCTGACCAGATCCAGGCTTGAGGCAGTTTTATATCACCAGATCGATGTTGAAAGGGATGCGGCCCAACCACACTCGCCCGGGCAAATGGCCAGTCACTATGCGCCTCATGCCGCTTTGCGATTGGGGGCCATGGAACCTCGAGCTGGTGAAATTTACTTGGGTTTTGGCAAACATGCTCATGGTCCACACACGCTTTCGGCGAGCGGCGATGTCGTTGAAGCGGCGGCTAATCTGTTTCGCCTGTTACATGAGCTGGATGGAGCAGGCGCCGCTACGATTGCCATTGCACCCATTACAATGGAGGGATTGGGCGAAGCGATCAATGACCGGTTGCGCCGAGCTGCTGCGCCAAGGTCTGTCGCATGACGCCTGAATTACTGGACACGTTTGCAGCTATCGTTGGCGCTAAAAACGCCATCCGCAATGGCAATGAAATGGCGGGCTATATGCAAGAGCCGCGTGATCTCTGGCATGGCAAATCGCCGTTGGTCTTGCGGCCCGCCAGCACCGATGAGGTTTCACAAATTCTGAAGCTGGCCCATGAAACGGGCACAGCTGTTGTTCCACAGTCTGGCAACACGGGACTGGTTGGTGGGCAAATTCCTTTTGAAAATGGCAAGGAAATTTTGCTCTCGCTGGACCGCATGACCAGGATTTTGGAAGTGGACGCAACGGATAACACCATGACGGTTGAAGCCGGCGTCACACTCAAAGCTGTGCAAGATGCCGCTGACACTGCAGACCGGATGTTTCCCTTGCGCATTGCCTCGGAAGGCACTTGCCGCATTGGCGGAAATCTCTCCACCAATGCTGGGGGCTTGAATGTGCTGGCCTATGGCAACGCGCGCGATTTGTGTTTGGGGCTTGAAGTCGTCTTGCCCGATGGGCGCATCTGGAATGGCCTGCGGCGGCTTCGCAAGGATAATACGGGCTATGATCTCAAGAACCTGTTTATGGGGGCGGAAGGCACGCTTGGCGTTATCACCAAAGCGGTGCTGAAGCTCTATCCGAAGGTCCGATCCTTCGAAACAGCTTTCATCGCTGTTACCTCTCCGCAAGCGGCGGTTGATCTGCTTTCACTCCTTCGCGAAATGAGCGGCAACCGGGTTGTGGCCTTTGAATTGCTGCCGCGCATTGCCATGGATTTCACGGTGAAGCATATGGGGCTTGCCAATCCGTTACAGGATTTTTCGCCGTGGTATGCTCTGAGCGAGCTTGCCGATCCGGTTGAAGGCTGCCTGGCCCAGGCCCTTGAGATTGCCATGGAGCGCGGGTGGGTGGCTGATGCCACTTTGGCCCAATCAGAAGCCCAGCGGCAGGCCCTGTGGGCCATTCGTGAACTGATGCCGGAATCGCAGAAATTTGAAGGTGGCTCCATCAAGCACGATATTTCGGTTCCGGTATCCAAGGTTCCAGTGTTCATCACGGAGGCCACGCAAGCCGTAAACCGCTTCATGCCTGACGCCCGCGTTCTGTCATTCGGCCATATGGGCGACGGCAATTTGCATTTTAATATTTCGCAGCCAGTTGGCATGGACAAGCAACAGTTCCTCGATACATGGCACGACATGAATGCTGTGGTTTTTGAAGTTGTAGCGAAATATCATGGTTCCATCAGCGCCGAGCACGGCATCGGCAGGCTGAAGCGCGATCACATGACCGACATAAAATCTCCGGTGGAGCTGCAGATGATGCGCGACCTGAAGAAGCTTTTTGACCCCAGGAACATCATGAACCCCGGCAAGGTCTTGCCGCCGTCCAGCTAGCTTGGTCATTCCGGCGCAAGCCGGAATCTGGTTGCGATAGTATTCTGTTGAAAGCGCCGGAACGCACGAATCTTGGGAAGGGTGCCAGTGTGGCGTAGGGAAAATCGGGGGTTTCAAGACATTTGAGCAGCGCCCTTGCTTCGTCCGCCGGTTTCCTGAAACTATGCGGGCCACACACGGAGGAATTCTAACCGGATGGCAGCTTCCCCGCAATTGCCCAAATTGGGTGCTTCGGCTTGTGTCTGGAGGGATGGGCGGGTGTTGCTTATTCAGCGGGCCAAGCCGCCTGTCGGCCTGTGGAGCCTGCCTGGCGGGCATGTGGACTTTGGCGAAACCGCCTTAGCAGCGGCTACCCGTGAACTATTTGAGGAAACCGGTGTTGTGGCCCAACTCAGCGAGTTTGTCGGACTCTATGAGATCATCCGCAAGGAGCCCCCTATCCACTATGCCATTGCCTGCTATTGCGGGCTTTGGATATCTGGCGAGGCGGCGGCCTCCGGCGATGCTTTAACGGCGCGTTGGTTGGCGCCTTCCGAGTTTGATGGGCTTGAATTTGTTCCAAATATCCGGGCAGCTGTTGCCCGCTCGCAAGTGTTGTTGAAAATGTAGTTAAAAATTACCTGTTGATATTAACCTTGTATTAAGGATTTGATCGCTGGCCGGAGCGCCTTTGCTAATGTGGTTTGCGGGGACCCCGGGGAGCAAGAAAAACAATATCATGCTGAAATTTTCAACGAAACCGATGCCAACTTCGCACCCATCAGAAGCCAAGCATTTGGCGCTGCGCTACATTCTGGATGCCTGGGAAGAAGCTGTTTACGAGGGACTGGATCCCGATTGCATCGCGACTGCGGCCATTTTTGCGGCCCTCTCAGACATGGTTGCCACTTACGGTGAAGAGCCCGTAGCAGTCATGCTTGAAAAATTTCCAGCCCGCATTCGCGCCGGCGAATTTTCCGTGGGACAGACGAAGCAATAGGTTTCGTTGGTGCATGTGCCTTCCGCCAAACCGCTTCACACTTTGGCGGGACATGCACTAAGCGACATCCACCACCACCCGGCCCCGCACTTTTCCGGCAACAATTTCGGACGCAATGCGCGGCACGTCATCCAGTTTTACGTGGGTGGTGAGGCTTGCAAGTTGTTGGAGATCCAGATCGCGGACCAGTCGCGCCCATGCCTGTTCACGGCGGGGAATTGGCGTTGTCACAGAATTCACGCCAACCAGTTTCACTCCGCGCAGAATGAAGGGCGCCACATTGGTTGGCAGGTCCATGCCCTGCGCCAACCCACAGGCAGCAACGGTGGCATCATTGTTCATTTGTGAAATAACATTGGCAAGCGTGACGGAACCAACCGAGTCAATGGCTCCTGCCCAGCGGGATTTGGCCAAGGCCTTCACCGGGCCATTGAACTCATTGCGGTCGATGATAGTGGCGGCGCCAAGTTTCTTGAGGAAGTCTGCTTCTTCGACACGGCCCGTAGACGCTGCAACTTTGAAACCAAGCTTGGCCAGCAGCGCAATGGAGACGGTTCCGACACCGCCGGCTGCACCCGTCACCAGTATTTCACCGTCACCCGGCTTCACGCCCTGCTCTTCCAAAGCCATGACACAGAGCATCGCAGTGAAACCTGCAACGCCCACGGCCATGGCATCGGCGGCGGTCCAGCCCTTTGGAACGGCTACTAGCCAATCGCCGGACACACGCGCCATTTCAGCAAAGCCGCCATTGTGCTGCTCACCAACGCCCCAGCCGTTGAGCACCACAAGATCACCAGGCTTCCATTTCGCATGGGATGATTTGGTGACGGTTCCTGCCAAATCAACTCCGGGGATCAGGGGGAACTTTCTGATGATCGGGGCCTTGCCGGTGATCGCCAGGCCGTCCTTGTAATTCACCGAGGAGTGGCTGACGGCGATCGTGACATCGCCTTCCATGAGGCCGCTTTCTTCGAGGTTTACAAAATCGACTTTTTGACCCTGCTCAGTCTTGGAAATCTGGATTGCGCGAAACATCTCTTATCCTTCAATGAATGAAATGGGTTGGCCGTGGGCGTTGCCGATGATTTCATCGTCCCACATAACTTTCCGGCCCCGCACAAATGTGCCTTGTGGCCAGCCGGTAACTTCAACGCCGTCATAGGGTGTCCAGCCGCATTTGCTGGCGATCCATTTGTTGGTGATGGTGCGCTTTTTCCTGAGGTCAACAATAGTGAGATCGGCGTCGTAGCCTTCGGCAATGCGGCCTTTGCGGGCAATGCCGAATATGCGGGATGGGCCATGGGACGTAAGATCAACAAAGCGCTCGAGGGTGAGGTTGCCGCGGTTCACATGATCGAGCATCACAGGCACCAGCGTTTGCAGGCCCGGCATTCCTGAGGGCGAAGCGGGATAGGGTTTGGCTTTTTCTTCCAGCGTGTGGGGGGCGTGATCGGACCCCAGCACGTCAACAACACCCGATTGCAGGGCCTGCCAAATGGCGCGCTGGTGATCTTGCGAGCGTATAGGCGGGTTCATTTGGATGAGGGTTCCGAGCCGGGCATAATCATCTGATGACAGCGTCAGGTGTTGGGGGGTGACTTCAACTGTTGCCAGATCCTTGTTGGCAGCAAGGAGTGGCATTTCTTCAGCCGTCGAAACATGCAGCACATGAATTCGCTTTTTTTGCTGGCGGGCAATTCTGATGAGCCGCTCGGTGCAGAGCCTGGCAGCTTCCACATCGCGCCAGATGGGGTGGCTCGCGGCATTTCCGGCAACCTGTTCATGCACCCGTTGGCGCAGGCGAAATTCATCTTCGCTGTGGAAAGCGGCGCGACGATTTGTGTTGGCCAGAATGCTGGCAACGCCGTCGTCATCCTCGACCAGCAAATCGCCGGTTGACGAGCCCATGAAGACCTTGATGCCAGCACAACCGGGGAGCTTCTCGAAGGCGCTGAGCTGATGGGCGTTTTCGCGGGTGCCGCCCATGTAGAACGCAAAATCACAATACATGCGATTGGTGGCGCGGCTCACCTTGTCTGCCAGCGTGGCGGCGGTCGTGGTCAGGGGCTTGGTGTTGGGCATTTCAAAAACGCCAGTAACGCCGCCTTTGACGGCGGCGCGGCCACCGGTTTCGAGGTCTTCCTTATGTTCGGCGCCGGGTTCGCGCAAATGCACCTGGGTATCGATGACGCCCGGCAGGATATGGAGGCCTGAACAATCCAGCGTTTCAGCAGCGGCAAATTCCGCCAGCTCACCAATGCCGGCAATTCTCCCCTGATGGATGGCCAGATCGCGCAGGCCAACGCCGTCCTGATTGACCAGGGTTCCACCTTTGAGAATGAGGTCGATTTGGCGTTTCATCGAGCTTCCTTGATTGTGGCGCAAAGCGACCGTAAATGGTGCTGATGGCGAATTCCAGTTTTAATATGCAGGTGCGACGAGATCGGGCGGTTCTGGCTGTTGAAGGGCCGGAGGCTGAGCATTTTCTGCACAATCTGGTAACGGCGGACATGCTGGGGTTGGCCACGGGCCAGGCCCGCTATGCAGCGCTCCTCACGCCGCAGGGCAAAATCCTGTTTGATTTCTTTGTGGTGCGAACGGCTCTCGGATATTTGCTGGATTGCGCCATCTCCCAGCGGGATGAACTTGTGAAACGGCTGACGTTTTACAAGCTGCGGGCCAAGCTGACGATTGAGGCCCGGAGTGATCTTGAAGTTGGCGTATCGCCGGACAAGCCAGCCCATGACATTTCCTATTCTGATCCCCGCTTGCCGGATTTGGGCTGGCGCATCATCTGTGCGGCCGGAACACTCCCTGAAGGCACTGGTTATGATGCGGCGCGCATCGGTTTTGGCATTGCTGACAGTGATGGTGAGATTGGTTCCGGCAATCTGTTTCCGCATGAGGCCAATTTTGATCAGTTTGGCGCTGTGAGTTTTACCAAGGGTTGTTATGTGGGGCAGGAAGTTGTGTCGCGCATGGAACACCGGTCAACAGCGCGCAGCCGGATATTGCCGGTGAAATTTGAGGGCGCTGCACCTACGCGTCAATCTGAAATCAAAAGTGGCGACAGGACTATTGGCGCCGTCCTGTCCTCAGAAAATGATTCGGCTTTGGCGCTTATCCGATTGGATAGGCTGGAAGATTCGACGCCTCCGCTGCTGACAGAAGGTGTCAGGACGCGGGTGCAAAAGCCGTCATGGGTCAGCTATGAAGTGAAGGAAACATAATGCCTGCAATTTTGCATGGGGATGGACTTTACCGCTGCAAGTGGTGTGGCACGGAACCCATCTATGTTGAATATCATGATACGGAATGGGGGGTTCCGGAATATGACTCGCGGGCTCTTTTTGAAAAACTGCAACTCGATGGTTTTCAGGCGGGGCTTTCCTGGATCACTATCCTGAAGAAACGTGACGCGTTTCGCGCGGCCTTTGACAATTTCGATCCGGAGAAAATGGCGCGCTACACCGCAAAGAAGCAGGCGCGCCTGATGCAGGATACGGGCATCGTTCGCAACCGCCTGAAGATTGATGCAAGCGTTACAAATGCGCAGGCCTATCTGGAAATTCCGGATTTCTCTTCCTACCTGTGGGGGTTTCTGGATGGCAGGCCGGTGCAAAACAAGTTGAGAAGCATGAAGGATATTCAGGCGACGACGCCCCTGGCCGAGAAGATATCAAAAGACCTGAAAAAGCGCGGCTTCCGCTTTGTGGGGCCCACAATTGTCTATGCCTTCATGCAGGCCTGTGGTTTGGTGAACGATCATATGGTGGACTGCCACCGACATGAAGCCGTCAAGAAACTGGCGCGGTAGACATGGTGGAGGCTCCCCGCGCATGGCAGAGAATGCTTTCAGGACGCAGGCTTGATCTGCTGGACCCCTCGCCCCTCGATATTGAGATAGAGGATATTGCCCATGGGCTGGCGAGGGTTGCCCGCTGGAATGGGCAAACCAAGGGCGACCACGCTTTCTCGGTGGCCCAACATTGTGTTTTGGTTGCGGACATTGCCGCACATCTGAATAGCGGCTTTGGCAGGCAGGCGCGCTTGGCGGCGCTGCTGCATGATGCGCCTGAATATGTGGTGGGCGACATGATTTCGCCGTTCAAGGCGGCACTGGGGCTGGATTACAAGGCGTTTGAGCACCGCTTGCTGCATGCCATTCACATTCGCTTTGGCCTTGATCCTAAAGCTGCCGCCGCTTTGGAGACGGAAATCAAATCGGCCGATAAGGTTGCGGCCTATCTGGAGGCCACACAGCTTGCCGGATTTTCTGTACCGGAGGCCGAAAAATTCTTCGGCCGTCCCCGTGGCCTTGATGGTGCTGGAACGGCCAAGTTCTTTGATTTGAAGCCGCAGCCAGCGGTGGAGGCGGCGGCCACGTTCCTTAACAGTTTCAAAAAATTGGTGTGATGCGATGATTATTGTTTGTGGATTGCAGGCCGTTCAGAACCAGGTTGATACGCATGGCGTTGGGCGCGTGGTAAGTCTTTTGGGGCCCGATACGGCGCATCAGACCTTCAACGGCATTGCGCCTGACCAGCACTTGAAGCTGACATTTCATGATGTGGTTGAAATGATGGAAGGGTTTTCAGCGCCGCGGGCCGTTGATGCAGAAAAACTGGTGGAATTCATAGGCGGTTGGGACCGCAAGCAACCCATGCTGATTCACTGCTGGGCTGGCATCAGCCGCTCGACGGCTTCAGCCTATACGGCCCTTTGCATGTTGCGGCCAAAGGCAGATGAGGAAGAGTTGGCCTTTGAGCTGCGTGCGGCATCGCCATCAGCCACGCCAAATCGATTGATCATCTCATACGTGGATAACATACTCGGGCGGCAAGGCCGGATGTCGCGCGCCATTGAAAAAATCGGGCGCGGTGAAAATGCGTTCGAAGGCAAGCCGTTTATTTTGAGGCCGTAAAATTATTTGCGGTGGGCGTAAGCCCAATAGAGTTCCCGGACTTTTGCCGCCATGGGGCCAGGCTGGAGTGAGCGTCCTTCAATCGTGGTGACGGGCGTTACCTTGCTATAATTTCCCGTGGAGAAAACCTCATCGGCGTCAAGGAAATCCTGCCAGTCGAGGCTTGCCTCATGCACCTTGACTCCTGCCCCCTTCAACAATGTGATGACACGTTGGCGGGTGATGCCGTTGAGGAAGCAACCGTTCGGAACTGGCGTATAGGCCTCGCCATTTTTGGCATACCAGATGTTGGCGGTTGTGAGTTCCGCCACATGGCCCAGCGGATCAAGCATCACTGCGTTGTCAAATCCGCGCGCCTTGCATTCGCGAATGGCGCGGGCTGAATTTGGATAGTGACAGGCGGCTTTCGCGTCAGTTGGCGCGTATTCATAGGATGGGCGGCGGAAGGGTGACAGCGTTATTGAAAACGTCTTGGGGTTTGGCAGCGGCGCATCATAAACGCAGACAGCAAATTTGGTGGTTTCGGCATCAACATCAACAAAACCACCGGCGGCCCAAAACATCGGGCGCAAATAGAGCTCTGCATCCTTTGGAAACTGTGCAATGCCCTCGCGGATTATGGCTTCTATTTCCCCGGCAGTTTTCAAAACGCTAAGGCCGAAGCTTTCGACGGATCTCACCAGGCGCTGGCAATGCAGATCGAGATCGGGGGCAACACCTTCAAAGGCTCTGGCGCCATCGAATACGGTTGAGCCAAGCCATGGGGCGTGGTCCATGCTGCCCATGATCGCAGGGTTGCCCTCATGCCACTTCCCTTCAAAAAAGGTCAGCGCTTTGCCCGTCGTTTCGTTCCAAGCCATGAAGGAATTCTAGCTGAGCTTACGAGTCAGAATAGAATATATGACGGCCAATTTTGACCAGGCGCTTCATGCTGCTCGCCCACTTCGGCTTCACGTAATCCGCATGATAATTTGTGGCCGTGCTCATGGCTTGCATGGACTTGGTGCCATCCATGGCCTTCTTGGCAACCATTTTGGCGTTGGTCCAGGCAGCCGGCTGTTTCACATCGTCTGGCAGACCGTCGCAGGCAAACGAGAACTGGCAGGAATTGCGCCGGTTGGAACCCTGATAGACGACACCGCAAATTGTTTTTGGATAGTCCGGACTCTTGGTGCGGTTCAGAATAACTTTTGCAACTGCCAACTGGCCGAGTTGTGATTCGGAACGCGCTTCAAAGTATATGGCGCGCGCCAGGCAATTTTCTTCCGCCAGACGAATGCGGCGTTGGGCAACGACAGCCTGTTTCTCACCGCGTTTCAGCTTAAAGGATTTTTCAATTTTTGATGGCGACGGCGCAATGGCCAAGCGCTGAATGGCGGGGGTTGGGGTTGCCGCCGCGTCGGATTTTCCGGTGAGATCAATGGAAGCAGGCGTAATCACCACCTGCGCATTTGGATCAGTCAGCAGGAAGTCGCCTTTGCCGGAACTTACAACGGCCTGCTTCAGCATGACTTTAATATTTACAATGTCAAAATTTTCGCCCTCGGGAAGCAGCGAGCCCTTGGCGATAATGTTTGCAATGGGGGACTCAAAGTCCAACGGCTTCTCAACTGGCGGGGCAATGCGCGCAACGGCGTTCCTGCCCATATAATTGCCGGCAAAGGCAAAAGCCAAGACAAGCAAAATACCGCTGATCAGAAATGGAGCGTATGCGAGAAAGCCACTGCGACGCGCATGAGTTTCCACAAACTCACTATGGTCGAAAAGTACTGGCCTCTCGTTGGAGCGTCTTTTCTGCAAATCCCCTGATCCTGCTGTCGGCGTTATGATTAAAATTCATATACTGTCGGTAGCATACGTCTTTCGCGTTTAGCATAGGTTAACCATACGGGCAACCCAAAGTGACGCTTCGGTAAGGCTTTTTTAACCAAACACCAATTTTGGTTAATGGCCCAAGTGCAACTAATTTAATCTATTTATTTCTTATACTTGCCTGTGCGGCGGCGAGCCTTGCTATGGCAATCCTGAAGGGTGAACAGGAAACATAGTCGAGTTTTATCGTCTCGCAAAAGTTAATGGAGTCTGGATCGCCGGCATGTTCGCCGCAGATGCCGAGCTTGAGGTCGGCGCGCGATTTGCGTCCACGGTCAACGGCAATTCGCAAGAGTTCGCCGACGCCTTCGATATCGAGTGAAATAAAGGGATCATTTTTCATCAGACCCTTGGCGGTGTATTCGCCAATGAAACGTGCGCTGTCGTCCCTGCTGATGCCAAGTGTTGTTTGGGTGAGGTCGTTGGTGCCGAAGGAAAAGAACTCCGCAGATTGGGCAATTTCGGCAGCCCGCAGTGCGGCCCTGGGCAACTCGATCATGGTGCCCACAAGGTATGGCAGTTCAAGACCGCTTTCACGCTGCACCTCTTCGGCCACCGCCACGATATGGGCGCGCACGAAATCCAGTTCAAGTTTCCCCACCACCAGCGGTATCATGATTTCCGGAATTGGAGCCTTGCCGTATTTTATGGCAACATCGGCTGTTGCCTCAAATATGGCGCGGGCCTGCATTTCCGCAATTTCGGGATAAGATACGGCAAGCCTGACGCCGCGATGGCCCAGCATCGGATTGAACTCCTGCAACTCTGCAACGCGGGCGCGGAGATATTCAGGTGCGATGTGAAGTTCTGCCGCCAACTCCAGGATATCATGCTCGGATTTAGGCAGGAATTCATGCAGCGGCGGATCGAGCAGGCGAATGGTGACAGGCAGGCCTGCCATGATTTCGAACAGCTCGATAAAGTCCTGGCGCTGCATCGGGAGAATTTCATCGAGCGCTGTTCTTCTGTCCTCAATTGTTTCGGCCAATATCATGCGGCGCATGGGGCGAATGCGGTCGGCGCTGAAGAACATGTGTTCAGTGCGGCAGAGGCCGATGCCTTCGGCGCCAAAATACCTGGCGGAGCGGGCTTCACTCGGGGTTTCCGCATTGGCGCGCACTTCCATGCGGCGGACCGCATCGGCCCATTCCAGAATGGTTGCGAAGTCACCGGAGAGAATTGGTTTCAGCGTGGCGAGCACGCCCCGATAGATGCGGCCGGTCGAACCATCCAGCGTTATCATCTCGCCTTTCCTGATAACGCTGCCGAGCGACATCATGGTTTCCGTGGCGTAATCAACGCGCAGATGGCTGGCGCCCACCACGCAGGTCTTTCCCATGCCGCGCGCGATCACCGCTGCATGCGACAGGAGCCCTCCCCGCGCAGTTAAAACGCCAACTGCGGAATGCATGCCCTGAATATCTTCAGGGCTGGTTTCGATGCGCACCAGGATTGCCGGCTTGCCGCGGGCCTTCAACTGTTGCGCGTCGGCTGCCTCAAAAACCACCTGACCGGAAACGGCGCCAGGAGAAGCTGCAATGCCGGTTGCAAATATTTCGTGGGGAGATGATGCATCAAGAGTAGGATGCAGGAACTGATCCAGGATGAATGGATCAACAGCCATGATTGCATCTTTGCGGGTGATGACACCTTCGTTGGCCATGTCGACCAGCATCTTGAGTTCGATCTTGGCCGACGCCTTCAAGGGCCGCGCTTTCAGGAACCACAGCTTGTCATGCGTTTCGATGAAAGTGACTTCCTGCGGGGCCTTGAAATGGCGCTCGAGTTTTGTGAGCGCGGATTTGAGCTTGGCGGAACCTTCCGCGTGGACCTCTCCCGTTGATGAACTCCGGGTTGTGATGATTTGCGCGGGATGCGTTCCATGGACCATCGCCTGCACAATCACCGCGCCGTTTTGGGCGGGTGCGGCTTGAATGATTTTTGCAATCTGCTCATTCACATCTTGCGGGAACGGCTGGCCGGTTTTGCGCTCAACGGCTGTTTTGAATTTGATGACAAGCTTGTCGGGCGCCTCGCCCGCTCGCATGTCCTCAAACTCCGCATGGCGCATGCCCAGCACATTCACGGCGTAGGTTTGGATGAAGTGGCGGTAGAGGTCATAGGCCATATCGCTGCTCTGCAACTGGTCCGCCAGGCCTTCAACCGTTTGGTCGTTGAGGCCCACATTCAAAATGGATTCCCTTGTGCCGAGTGTTGCCCCATCGGGACTTGAGCGGACGGCGAGCAGCAGCGGGTTTTTGGCATTGCCAAAGCCCTTGCCCAGTCTTTTAATCGCGGACCTTAGAGTTTCGGGAGTTATTTCAGAGGTTTGGGTAATCACAAAACCTGCTGGCACGGCGAGGCCATGGCTTGCCATCTGGTTCAGGGCATGACCCTTGCTGCCGAGCGAGGCATCGGTGTCGGAGCCTAATGGAATGATTATTTTCTTGCTCATATTGCGGTGCAGCAAACACGCTGGACCGAATTTGGTCAAGTGGTCAAATATCAGGCAGAGGCCAGATTTGCCCGATTTGTATTCCGGCGGCCGATCAGGAGCCAGAAGGCAATGGCCATGTTGAGCACATTCCAGGCGATGCCATGCAGGAAGGCCGCCGCATAGGAACCGGTATAATCGAATATTTCTCCGGACAGCCAGCCGCCCAAGGCCATGCCCAATACGGTGGACATGAGAACCAGGCTGATGCGGGTTCCGGCTTCGCGGGCCGGGAAATGATCGCGCACGATGAGCGCGTAGCTTGGCACAATGCCGCCTTGGGCGAGGCCAAAAAACGCCGATACAATGTAGAGCGAGATCAACCCATCAAAGGGAATGTAGAACAGCAGCGCCAGGCACTGCAGCATGGATCCGATGATGAGGGTTCCAATGCCGCCAATGCGGTCGGCCACAAAGCCAAACATGATGCGGCTGACAACGCCGAAGCCCAGCATGAGGGATAGCATTTCGGCTCCCCTTGCCGTGCCGTAACCCAGGTCGCCGCAGTAGGCGATGATGTGGACCTGCGGCATGGACATGGCGACACAGCAGGCGAGGCCCGCCACAACCAGCAAGCCCTGCAGGCCGTTAGTTCCATCGAGTTTCTTGCCGGCGTAGGTCGGGCTTGGGCGTTCTTCGAGGGAGGCGCGCTGACGCAGAAAAAGCGAGAGGGGCAACATGATTGCGACGGTGAGAATTCCCAGCGCCAGGTATGAATTTCGCCAGCCATGATTTTGAATGCCCCAGGTGAGAATTGGCGGCCAGATGGTACCCGCCAGATAATTTCCGGATGCCACGATGGCGACAGCAATGCCGCGGCGTTTTTGGAACCACAGGGAAACATCGGCCACGAGGGGGCCAAATGATGTTGCGCAGCCGAAGAGGCCGATGAAAACCGCCTGCGCCACAACAAACATCCAGTAACTGGTGGAAAGTGCCGCAATCATAAAGCCCAGCCCCAGCATGATGGTGCCGAGGAACATGGGAACCATGATGCCGAAGCGATCAGCCATCCGCCCCATCACGATGCCGCCAACGGCAAAACCCAGCATTGTCGCGGTGTATGGCAAGGACGCGCTGCTGCGGTCGATGCCGAATTCGATTTGAATGGTGGGAAGCACCACAACTGATGCCCACAGGCCGATCCCACTGATGGTTGCAAGCGCCAAGGATATGGCGAGGCGCGTCCAGGCGTAGCCGCTGTCAGGGAGATGAGTTGTGGTCATGGGCCTTGTGTAAACCAAGAGATTTGGATTTGCGATAGGGAAAAGTAGAATTTAATCCTATGGCGTTTTAAGGCACCGTGGACGGGAATCTGCCCCTCCCGGCTAGCCCCCTAGCCGACCACCCCGGAAACCCGCTGGCGGGGGCTTAGAATGCGTTTAAACACCTATCGAAAGCTTATAGTCCTAACCTTCGATCTTTGAGAAATCTGCGACGGCGAGGGTTGCGGCGCGAATTCTGTTCAAAAGCTTCAGGCGGTTTTCGCGGTAGTCCTTGTTGGGGTCGTTGACGATGACATGCTCGAAGAACTCGTCCACTGGCCCCCGCAATTTGGCGATGGCCTTCATGGCGGCCTCGAAATCCTCCGCTGCCACCGCCTTCCGCGCCAGCGCTTCCGCCTGATTGACAGCGGTGAACAGGGCTTTTTCCTCGCCCTTGATCAGCATCTTGTCATTGGGCGCGCCATCGAAACTGCGATTGTCCTTCTTCTCTTCGATCTTCAAAATATTGGAGGCGCGCTTGACACCGGCGAGAAGATTCTTGCCATCATCGGTTTCCAGGAATTTCGACAGCGCCTCAACCCGGCGCACGATCATCAGCAGATCATCCTGCCCTCCAAGCGAATAAACCGCATCAATCAGATCGTGACGGGCGCCCTGGTCCTTGAGGTAAACTTTGAGGCGGTCGGCGAAGAAGGCGAGGAGATCATCACCGCATTTGTTCAACCGAAGCCGCAATGCCTTGTCCAGAATGATGCGGATAACGCCCAGTGCAGCGCGCCTTAGCGCATAGGGATCTTTTGACCCGGTCGGTTTTTCATCGATGGACCAAAAGCCTACCAATGTGTCGAGCTTATCGGCGAGCGCCACTGCTTGCCCAATTTTTGAAACTGGAATTGAATCGCTTGGTCCCTGCGGTTTGTAGTAGTCGCGGATGGCTTCGGCCACTTCCCTGTCATGGCCTTGATCAAGGGCGTAGTAGTGGCCCATCAGGCCCTGCAGTTCGGGGAACTCGCCCACCATGCCGGTGACCAGATCGGTTTTCGCCAGGCGTGCCGCGAGTTTTGATTTCTCGACATCGGCGCCAATGGTCTTGGCGATTTCGCCGGCCAGGACTTCGATGCGCTTGACGCGATCGCCCTGGCTTCCGAGTTTGGCGTGGAAGGTAATCGTATCCAATTTTGGCAGCAGGTTTTCGAGCTTGGTTTTTCTATCCTGATCCCAGAAGAATTTCGCGTCGCTCAATCTGGCAGCGATGACCTTGTTGTTTCCGGCGATAATCGTTTTGCCGCCATCTGATGCCACCATGTTGGAGACGAGGAGATAATGATTGGAGAGCTGCCCCTGCCTGTCGCGCAGCGCGAAACATTTCTGATTGTTCTTGATGGTGGTGACGATGACTTCAGGCGGCACTGCCAGAAAATTCTTGTCGAATTCGCCCATCAGCACGACTGGCCATTCGACGAGGCCTGCGACTTCTTTCAGCAGCCCGTCATCTTCAATCATTTCGAGGCCCCGCGCGAAGGCCAGGTTCTTGGCTTCGGCGCGAATGGTCTCGGCGCGCGTTGCGGCATCGACAATCACATGGGACTTGCGGAGTTTTTGCACGTAGTCGTCAAAGCGGCGAACCTCGATCATCTTTGTACTGAGGAAACGATGGCCTCTGGTGGCGTTGCCGCTGGCGATGCCATCAACTTCGAAGGGCACCACTTCGCCATCAAATGTGCAGATGATGGACAAGAGTTGCCGCACCCAGCGCAATTGGCCCGAGCCCCAGCGCATGGACTTTGGCCAGGGAAATTTGCGGATCACATCGGGCACCAGCTCGGCCACGATTTCGGGTGTGGCGCGGCCGGATTTAAAAATTGTGGCTATATAGAACTGGCCCTTCTTGTCATCTTGAACAGTCAGGTTTTCGAGTTTCAATCCGGTTGATTTGAGAAAGCCGTCGATGGCTGGTTTGGGCGCATCAGTGCGGGGGCCTTTGCGCTCTTCGCGCATGTCACCGGCCTTGGCGTTCAAGCCTTCGATGGACAAGGCCAAGCGGCGCGGCGTTACATGAGCTTGCGCACCTTCATAGGTGAGGCCCGCCTCAACCAGCCCATTGGTGATCAACGAACGCAAATCTTCAGCGGCCTTCGCCTGCATGCGGGCGGGAATTTCTTCGGAAAAAAGTTCGATAAATAGTTCAGGCATTGCGGCACTCCGGAAGCGTCCGGCATTAGCAGTCCTGAACTATCTTGTCACCCCTGAGGCGTTACAGTGACTTATGTGTGCCATCACACATGGGTTGGCTTTTGGTTTGCTTGCAGCCACAGAAATATTTTGTGCCGGAAGCTTCGGCTTTCCATTGGACCGGGCTGAACAGGCCTTCCTTCTTGTGTGAGCCGTCGCAGAAAGGTTGATTCTTGGATTGCCCGCAGGCGCACCACCAATAATCCTTGCCGGCTTCGACTTCGACCGGGAATGGGCCTTTTTGTGCAATGTGTGGAGTTGTCATTTTCTGCCTTTCGATTTATCGGTAACATTTATTGTTACTTTATAGGTCGAAAAGCAGCAATGTCAACTTAACATTCCAAAGCTTAAAGCGTTCCGTGGGTGCTATCGCAAAAGGGCGCGTTCTCGGTCTGCTTGCAGGCGCAAAAGAAAGTTCTTTCGGTTTCGGTCGCGGTCCATTGCAGGGGCAGGAATTCAGTGCCCTTATGGCTGCCGTCACAGAACGGCTGCTTCTTGGAGTCGCCACAGGCGCACCACAGATAGGTTTTGCCCTCTTCCACTTCGACGGGGATGGGAAGTTTGGCGGCTATATTTCCCTTGGTCACTGGCTTCGTCCTCCACTGGTTCGCGACCATGCTTCACAACATCCCTTGGCGAGGTCACGGACACGGAGGATGTAAGCTTGCCGCTCGGTCACGGAAATCACGCCGCGCGCATCGAGCAAATTGAATGTGTGGGAGGCCTTGATGCACTGGTCGTATGCGGGCAGCGCCAATTCATGGCGGTCGTGCCTGTTGCCCGCCGAGAGGAGCGCCTGGCATTCGGCTTCGGCATCGTTGAAATGGCGGAGGAGCACATCCGTGTTTGCGTGTTCAAAATTGAAGCGGGAATATTCCTGCTCGGCTTGCAGGAAAACATCGCCATAGGAGATGCGCTTGTCGCCTTCGAGGCCGTTGAAGTTCAAGTCATAAACATTGTCGACGCCCTGCACATACATGGCGAGGCGCTCAAGCCCATAGGTGAGTTCGCCTGAAACGGGAAAGCAATCGAGGCCGCCCACTTGCTGAAAGTAAGTGAACTGCGAAACTTCCATGCCGTCGCACCAGACTTCCCAGCCCAGGCCCCAGGCACCGAGCGTTGGGCTTTCCCAATCATCCTCAACAAAGCGAATGTCATGAAGCTTCGAGTTTATGCCGATGGCGTTGAGGGAACCCAGATATTGCTCCTGCAAATCTGGTGGCGATGGCTTGATGATGACCTGATACTGATAATAGTGCTGCAAGCGATTCGGGTTTTCACCGTAGCGACCGTCCTTCGGCCTGCGCGAGGGTTGCACATAGGCTGCAGCCCAGGGCCTGGGCCCGACGGAGCGCAATGTGGTTGCCGGGTGGAAAGTGCCTGCTCCCACTTCCATGTCATAGGGTTGCAGGATGACGCAGCCCTTCGATGCCCAATACTGGTGCAGCGTGAGAATCAGGTCTTGAAATGATTTGGTTGGGTTCAGGGCCATTTGTGGTGGCGCAAACTAAGGATGGGGGCCTGTCAGGTCAAGCGGTTTAGCAGCGGCGGTAAACATGGGCTCTGGTGGTAAAGCCTCGCTCAGTCGGTGAGAATGGCATGGGGTGATAAACGGGTGTGGTTTCGACAGATTCGATGAGGCCTTTGGCGCAGAGTTCGACAAACTTTTTTTCAAACCCGGATTCCAACCAGACCACAGTTCCCGCCGTAAATATGAGGTGGCCGCCTTTGCGGGTTATCCGCACAAGCTCATCCCAGGCGCTGGCGGGGCCGTGGCCGTGGCCGGATGTGAAGACGCCAGTTGAAACTATGGCTGCCATGCTGCCATCGGCAAAATCCAGCGTTTCGCCCAAAACCCGATTGCGCAAATCCGCATAGATATTTCTGGCCCTGGCCTTGGCCAGCATGCCATCTGACATATCGACGCCGATCAGGTTGGCGTAACCCATGATGGCGAGAATATTCCCAACCGTGCCGGTGCCGACGCCGGCATCAAAAATGGCATCGGACCTGTTTTGAACGTAGCGGCCTACGAGACCAGAAATGACTGCAGGGTGGACATAGCCGATGCCCTGCATGTCGGCATCATAGGTTTCAGCCCAACCGTCATAAAGCTGGACGAGATCGTTTTGGGATTTGGCGTGATAGACACTTTCAAGCCAAGCGTCGCTGGAATGGCTTGCCACGGTGGATCAATTCTCGGGATAGTAGATTCCGGTTACAGGATCCTGGCGGAGCTTGGTCATTTCATTGGGATTGCGTGGCGCTTTCGGATTTACCCGGGCCTTGGCGGCCTGAAACTTGCCCATGACGCTACGCAGCGTGAGCACGGTCAAAATGCCCGCCACTATTACTGTTACAACTTTTGCAAATATCATAATTTACTCCACCCTTTTCAAAGACCAAACCTTGCCCATATGGCCCGGGACTCCAATGAATCAATAGCGGCATCAGGAAACTCTGCAAAAGTGCCAAAACCAAGGCGCTTTAGGCCCCAGCCTTGGGAAGCCGCAATATTTTTCATAACCAGCTTGTCGCCGAACTTGTTTTTGAGGATGTCGTGCATGTGGCCGATGCCGTCGATCAACCCAAGTTCCAAGGCCTTTTTGCCAGCCCAGAAGGCGCCTGAAAACAGTTCGGTTTCGTCGCCTTTGAGTTTGCCTGCCCGCCTTGACCTTACCAAAGTCTTGAAGGCGCCATGAACATCGGCCTGCAGGCTGAGCAGCCGGTCAACGTCCTCCTGCTTTTGTGGCTGGAAGGGATCGAGGATTGATTTGTTTTCACCTGATGTGTGGACGCGGCGCTCCACACCCAGCTTGTTGATGGCCTCGACAAATCCGAAGCCCGCTGAAATGACGCCGATGGAACCAATGACAGAACTTTCGTCAGCATAGATTTCATCACCGGCACAGGCGAGCCAATAGCCGCCCGAGGCTGCCACATCCTCGCAGAATACGAAGACCGGGACTTTGAATTCTTCCGCCAGGCTGCGGATGCGGCCGAAGATGAGGGCTGATTGTACGGGCGATCCGCCGGGAGAATTTATCTGAAGGGCCACAGCAGAAATGTTTTTTTTGAAAGCCTTCTCAAACAGCGGATCGAGGTCTTTCGCGGTAAGCGGAGGTTTCAGCGGCGACCCAACGCCAATGGCGCCCTGCAACCTGACAACATGAACAAGAGGGACAGACTTACGAAACCGCGCCGGGATCAGGCGGGACAGAAATGAGGGTTTGGCCATACTTCCTGAAATAGGAAGAATGCTGCCCTGATGCAAGCCTCATCCTAGCGCAAACGCCAGGTCAGGCCTTCGCGGAGGACGGCTTCGGCGTCGGCGGTGAAGCTTGAGGTTTCGCCATGCAATATCAGGCCGGGCAGAAGCTGCATTGGGGCTTTTGAACCCTTGACGCCCTGGACGATGATGCGAGAGGCTGCGGCTCCCTGTCTGGCGTGAAGGGGCGCTATTCGAATGTCGCCCAAACGGCTCTCCATTGAGCCCAATATCTTTCCCAGGGTTTCAGGCCGGTGCACAATTGTGACAGTGCCACGGGGCATCACCATGGTGTACATGACTTTGATCCAGGTCTCGAGGTCTTCAGGTCCGAATGCATGGGACTGGGCCTTGAGAAGATGGGGGGACGGTGTGGATTTTACTTCATCAAAATATGGCGGGTTGGCAAATGCATGATTGAAGGTTCCATGCCTGGGAAGTTCTGCCAGATCTTTCCGCATGGCGTCTTTCACATCCGCCTGCACTACGCGCAAGCAGTGGGCAAAGCCATTTCGCTTGGCGTTTTCAGCACACAGCATGGCGTGGCGTGAGGCGATTTCAATTCCGGTGACGTGAATGGTTGGATTGCGGGCGATGGCGCAGAGCGCTGCAACACCAGTCCCAATGCCCGCCTCAAACAGCTTGTCGCCATCGGCACAGGGGATGGCGGCGGCGAGGAATACCGCGTCGATTCCGGCACGATATCCCTTTTCGGGCTGAAGAACTTGGAGGCGGCCGCCGAGAAAGGCGTCGTCCGTCAGCGTTCCTGGCACGGCTACGGGAACCATGGGCGGACCTGGCTGGGTAACCGGAGTGGCATGAGCACTAACTTGCATAGTCCGTAAGTATTGACCAGAGATGGTTAGTGAATCGTTACACAGCAATATATGGGCCAAATTCAGGCCTGTTTCATTCGCCGCGGCGTGGCGGCAAGTTTAAATCCACCTGAACTCGCGGCAACGGGTCACGCTTGCTGTTTGAGGGCGTTTGACCGTAACCTGCCCCAACAAGCAATAGAAGAAAGGCAACCCCATGGGCGTGGTTATTCCCTTTGGCGGCAGCGATGAGGCCCCCTCACCCAGCCTTGACGCATTGGTGGAGCTGGTTCGCGATGATATGGAGCGCGTCAATGACGGCATCCTGGTGCGGGCCCAAAGCCATGTTGAGCTCATTCCTGAAATCGCCGGCCATCTGATCAATTCCGGCGGCAAGCGAATACGCCCCATGTTAACTCTCGCCGCAGCGCGCATGTGCAATTACCCAGGCGAACATCATATCAAGCTCGCAACGGCGGTTGAGTTCATGCACACGGCAACGTTGCTGCATGATGATGTTGTCGATGAGAGTGATTTGCGGCGCGGCAAGCAGGCGGCGCGGGTGATCTGGGGCAATCAGGCCAGCGTGCTTGTTGGCGACTATCTGCTGGGCCAGGCCTTCAAGATGATGGTGGAAACCGGGTCGCTGGACTGCCTGCGGATATTGTCAAATGCCGCCGCCGTTATTGCTGAGGGTGAAGTGCTGCAGCTCTCGATTTCGCAAGATACCTCGACGACCGAGGATGCCTATTTGCAGGTTGTGGGCGCTAAAACCGCAGCCCTGTTTTCTGCTGCGGCGGAGGTTGGCGGGGTCATTGCCGGCAGGCCGCGGGACGAACAGGCGGCACTTGAATCCTACGGACGAAATCTTGGCATTGTGTTCCAGCTCATCGATGATGCCTTGGACTATTCCGGCAAACAGGCCTCACTTGGGAAAAGTGTTGGCGATGACTTTCGCGAAAGGAAAATTACATTGCCGGTGGTGCTGTCATTCCGACGCGGTTCGAAAGAGGAGAGAAATTTCTGGAACCGCACCCTCGAAGACGGCGACCAGACTGATGACGACTTGATCTATGCCCAAAAATTGATGCAGAAGCATGGCGCGATATCTGACACGATTGAACGGGCCGATCACTACGGTGACATCGCGCGCGACGCGCTGGCGATATTTCCTGACACCAAATGGAAACTGGCGCTCCTGGAGGCCGTGGATTTTTGCATCAGGCGGGCATTCTGACACTCTTGGCCGAGGCACGGCTAACTCACTGGCCCAAGCTTACGGACTTGACCCACCAGCCAGGATGTTGCTCCGCCAACTGGTTGGCTGTGAATTGAGATAGCTCCGGGCTCTGCGTCAAGCCGAAGCAGGTGGAACCAGAACCGGACATGCGCGCTGTTGTTACCGCCAAACACCTTTCGAGCGCTTCGAGCACGGCTGCAATTTCGGGCACAACGGTCATGGCTGGGGCGGTCAGATCGTTGCGCCAGCTTTCCACCCTGTTGATGTTTTGGATGGCGCTGCCAAACATCGACCCGCGCTCAAGGCCGAGCGTTTCAAAAACTTGGGCGGTGTGGGCTGGAATTTGCGGATTGACCAAAACGGCAGCGGTCGGCAACGCAATATCAAGCGGCTCGATGATTTCGCCGATGCCGCGCATGCGGCAGGTTTGTTGAGTTAGGCATACTGGCACATCGGCGCCAAGCTGGAGGGCAATCGCTCGCATCTCTTCTGGTTTGAGGTCATGTTCGAAGAGCCGCTGCAATCCGCGCAAAGCGGCGGCGGCGTCGGCTGATCCGCCGCCAATGCCAGACGCCACGGGCAAATTCTTCTCGAGATGAATTTTAACTGGCGGCAGACTGTTGCTGGTGAAATCAGCCAGCGAGCGATAGGCTTTCAGTATGATGTTGTCCTTCCTTGCGGGCAACGAACCTGCGAAGGGACCTGACACTTCCAGCGACAGCTCATCACTCGCTGATAGAATCAAAACGTCGGCCACATCGGCAAAGGCCACGATGGAATCGAGCTCGTGATAACCGTCCTGCCTGCGTCCCAGTATGTGGAGGCCCAAATTTATTTTGGCCCTGGCCCGCTCGCTAACGAGCCGTGGTTTCATCCGCTGGTATTTCCAGTCTTGTTTTCGACAGGCTTGGTCACTTCATCTGGCGGCATGCCGTTCAGCAGCTTGTCTTCAATTCGCTTAAGGTCAGCAGGTTCGGGGCCATTGTCCTTGGCGTGCTGCCACTGGAATTTTGCTTCCAGCTTGCGGCCCACGCGCCAGTAGACATCGCCCAGATGTTCACCAATGATCGGGTCGGCGGGGTTTAGATCGACGGCGCGCTCGATGTGAACGACAGCTTCCGCAAAATCTCCAAGCTGGTAATAGGCCCAGCCCAAACTGTCCACGATGTAGCCGTCGTTTGGTTTCAGTTCGACGGCCTTTTTCACCATATCCAGGGCTTCGGTTAAATTGACCTTTTTCTCGATCATCGAATAGCCGAGGTAGTTCAGAACCAGGGGTTCGTCTGGCACCAGGGCCAGGGCTTTGCGGAAATCGGCCTCAGCCTTGTCCCACATTTTTTGGCGTTCGAATGTGATGCCGCGATAGTAGAAAACCCGCCAATGATCTTTCTCGACGTTGGTGATTAGGTCCAAAGCTTTGGTATAGGCCTCGGATGCCAGCGCGTATTCTTCGTTGCCGCGATGGATATTTCCAAGCGTCACCAAAACTTCAAAGCTCGAGGAATCCCGCGCGATAACATCCTTGAGTTTGGCTTGCGCATCCTTGGTGCGCTCCAATCGCTGGAGATTTACGGCGATTTCAGTATCGGCGCTCATGCGAAGGGGGGACTCTGCCGGAATCAGGTCATAGGCCGAAATGGCGTTTTCAAACTGTCGGGTGTCGACATAAATATCACCGAGCAGTGTCAGATACACCGGCCTGTCACCTGGCAGTGAAAGTGCTAGTTGCGCGTAGAGCAGCGCTATATCGATACTCTGTTCGTCGGTCATGGCGGAGGCTAGCGAGAACAGCGACTCCGCCAAGCCGGCGCTTGGGGTTGCAATAAACTGCGCGGGAATTTTTCCCGACTTGGCATTCTCAAGCGCTGATCTTATCAGGACATTATCATTCCCGGCCTCTAAAAAAGCCTGATAAATCTTGATGGCTTCGGCGCTTCGATTGTTTCGCTCAAGGAAATTTCCATAGGCCTGCACAATCCGAAGCGACGATGCGGCTTGTCCATAGGCTTTCCTGTAGGAAGCTTCCGCACGAATTGCGTTCTTCATTTGGTCGGCAATCAATGCGGCGTGGTAGGATTTGAAATTTGCGAATGACTCATTGCTGTCGAGAGCGTCCAAGGCGGCCAGCGATTCCTTCAGGTTGCCTTCTGCAGCCAGTGTCCAGGCAATCGCCAGGGCGGATGTGAGCTCTCCTACTGGCGTATATGCAGCTTCAACAAAGTTTTTGCGGGCGCTGGTGTAGCGGCTCTTGCGAAAATCGCGCAAACCCAAAACAATGCGCGCCATTTTATGCTGGCTGTTGGAGGCAATCACTTTCCTGGCCAGGACTTCAGCGGTCGGCAAGTCGCCAGACGCCAACTCAAGCACGAAGAGTTTTTCTATCAGCACCGGATTGTCCGGGTCTTCCAGAAGCGCCTGGCTCAAATATTCAGCAGCCGTGGCGCTGTCGCGGCCGACTTCGGCGGAACGGCCGGCCAAGTAGCTCCCGGACAGGCTTATGCCATCAGCACTTGATATTTCAGCTTGGGCTGGGGGGGCCACCAGGAACAGCAAGAGGCTGGCGGCGGTGGAAAATTTGGCGAATTTCTTGGTCATAGTCATCCAATACAGGAAAAAGCAGCTTCCCTAGCTGCAAGGTGATTCATGACCATAAAATGGGGTTTTTTCTGGGTGGCTGCAATAGCAAAGCGGCGGGTGTGACCCCGCCGCCTGAAAGTTGCCGAAAATTGCCTTACTTGCTCACATAAACCATCTTGTTCAGCACATCCTCGCCGATGTGATTGAAAAAGGCCTGCAACTGCGTGGAGTTGGTGGAGTCCGCGTAGTAGTCAGGGCCTGTTGTGGCACAAGCCTTAAGGCGGTTCTTGATGAGTAATTCTTCGCCAAAGTTGCCCAAATTGAAACCCGTCGCATAGATGGTCACATTTTTGTCACTGGCTTTAAGGGTTTCGCAAATGGCAGAAAGATTGGCATCAAGCTTGGGTTCCCAAGCTGAAGATGATGTGGAGCCAAATCGATTGTTGGCCAGCGGCGAGGCCTTACCGTAGGCATAGGCGCCATAGCTGTTGCCCCCCCACGAGTTGCCGCCTACGCCAACGTTGTTGGCGCCGTCGGTCATGAGGACGACGATTTTCTGCCAGCGTGGGCCATTGTATTCCGCAATTGTGCTCGTGGCAATTGATCCGGAGCCACCTACCTTTGTGAAGGGTTCCCCGGGAGAAATAACGCGCATACCCCAAGCCATGCCTTCTGCCACGTTGGTATTGCCGGATGCGATCATGTCATCAATGCCCGCTTCAACCTTGGCCCGATCATGAGTCATTGGCACTACAACGGATTTGGTGCAGTTCTTCCAGGGCCCGAAAGTATTTGAAGACGTTTCGGGCGCAATTTTGTAGCCGACATACTTGTTCTGGTTCTTGAGGCGCGGCCCCCAGCTGGATGAGTCCGTTCCTATGCTGCCAAGCCCAGAATTTTCGTAGCCATAGATGGGTGTTGGAGCGGGATCGTCAATATAGTGGTCAATGACAGGCTTGCCTTTATTGTATTTAATTGTGCCATTTGGATTCAACGCGTAAACTGGAATCTGCGCGGGCACATAATTTTCGACGTATTTGTTATCCCAGGTTCCTGACGTTGAAGGGTTGTCTGGGTTGAAATAGGCTGGGAAGAGCGTGTCGCCTCCTGTTGGAGGATCGTCTGTAATGGCCAATGTAGAATTTCGCGCTTCAACGCAACCGTTCCATTGAAGTGGTTGATTTGAGTTGAGATTCACGAGCTGTCGCCAAGCCATGTAGTTATTCCAGTCAGGAGACGTAAAGTTCAACCGTGACAACGGATTCTGTCCGCCCGGATTGGCTACAGAGCCCGTGTCGATCCAATTGAGACTGAAATCACTGGCGGCGGTATCCAATCGAACCGCGGCTGAAAACGGAACAAGGGCAACCCGAATGTATTCACTGTTGGGCGCCTGGGCCAAAGTCTTCTTGCCATACAAGGCGTAGAGCAAATCATGGGCCGCTTTCTTGGCATCAGGCATCGCACCGCTCATTGAACCGGTGGTATCCATGACCAGCACGATTTCAATAGGCCGCATTGCCTTTTTTACCTGGGAATAGGAATTGAGCGTGACTGACTGTATGCCAGCAAGATTCATAATCGACGTCGGAAAATCGTGGTGT
>JANNXN010000080.1:0-2707 GCA_031409595.1 Rhodobiaceae bacterium | reverse complement strand
CAAAGTGCAACAAGGTGCAGAACCTCCTTCGGCAGCACGTTGCCAATTCCCGTGATCACGCCAGTGGCTCCGCAATTCACGAAACCATGAAATACTTGTGTATCAACTCCGACCATCAGCGTGAGCGAGGGATCGTGCCCGGCAATGTACTCGGCGGCGTAGTGCAGCGCCTCGGCACCGCCGAATTCCTTAAACCCCACTAGGTTTGGATAACGGCGCCGGAGGTCGAAGAAAAGCCCGGCTTTGGTCTCATAACCATAATATGGGCTGTTGTAGATGACCGACGGGAGACCGCCTGAAGCCTCGAGGATGCCGGAGAAGTGTGCATCCTGAGCCGAAACGGAGTTGCTTCGGGACAGTACACGCGGAATAATCATCAGGCCTCGGGCCCCGGCTTTTTGTGCGTGAGCAGCGTGCGCCGCGGCCAGTGCAGAATTTTGCGCGCCGGTGCCCACTATGACGGGCACACCGGCCTTAACAAGACATTCGACACCTTGCTGGCGCTGTTCATCGGTGAGCAGGGGCCAGTCGCCCATCGACCCGCAGTAGACTACGGCGGACATTCCTATACCTATGAGCTCCTTTCCTTTTCCCACCAACGCAGCGAAATCCGGTGTTCCGTTGGACTTGCAGGGTGTCATCAGGGCCGGGATGCATCCGCGGAATATATTATCACTCATAAAATTGTCTCCTTTTAAATAGCGATTGCTATATTTTTTTGCGGTTTTCACTCTTGGTATGGTTCACCGCAACTTGGAAATCCTTCGTCAGTAACGATTAAGACCGATTGCACCGAAATCCTGGCGTCCGTCAGTAGGGCTAGTTCGTCCATTATAATTGCGCCAGCTTCGGAGCCAGTGTTGCAACCGATTACTTGTACGGTCGCTGACATGCACATCGGGCTGGTTCTCCTATTTGTAAAAATACTTCATCTTGTAAACTTCTGACCCAAACGACTAAAGAACTGATTTCAAGAAGTTCACGGTTTCTGGCTGATGAGGTGTATCAAATACCTGTTCCGGCGGGCCAATTTCATGGATTCGTCCTTGGTGCATAAACGCCACGCGATCCGAAACTTCGCGGGCAAAGCGCATTTCGTGGGTAACAACAATCATTGTCATGCCTTCGGAAGAAAGCAGGCGCATGGTATCGAGAACCTCGCCAACGAGTTGCGGATCGAGAGCGGAGGTTACCTCATCAAAGAGCATATAGTGCGGCGACATCGCGAGAGCACGAGCGATTGCCATACGTTGTTGTTGGCCCCCAGATAGCTTTGACGGGTAGACGGCGAGCTTGTCACCCAGCCCAACATGGTTCAGCTGCTCAACGGCAATGGCTTGAGCTTCCTGGCGGTTCTTGCCGAGTACCTTCCGGGGCGCGAGCATGACATTCTCCAGCACTGTAAGGTGTGGAAAGGCGTTCCACTGCTGGAAGACGATCCCAATCTTCTGCCTCAGCGTGTTAATGTTAGTGGTACGTGCGTGAACCTCGAGGCCATCGACAAGTATACGGCCAGAGTTGATTGGCTCCAGTCCATTGATGCACATTAGAAGTGTTGACTTGCCAGAACCGGAGCTTCCTATGACTGAGACAACCTCCCCTCTATCTACAATCATGGTCACGCCTTTTAGCACCTCTAGTGGGCCAAATGATTTGGTAATATTGTCAATTTCAATCATCGATATTCTCATTCATATTCGCGCCAACGTTTCTCAAGTTGCTCTCCAAGCCGAGAGATCGGGAAACTCATAAGAAAATATATTAGCCCCGCAATCAACAGCACGAACAGCGGCTCCTGAATTCGCGTGACAATGATTTGTGATGACCGAAGCAATTCGATAATGCCGATCCAAAGGACCAGGGATGTGTCCTTCATGACGCCGAGGGTCAAGCCAATCCAACTGGGCAACGCGCTCCTCAATGCAATCGGGAACACAACTTCCCTCAAGTCTTGCCAATAGCTGAGGCCCAGTGACCTGGCAGCCCGGCGAGTTGTCACCGGAACGGCCAGAATGGCGCCGCGAACGATTTCAGAACAATATGTAGAGGTGTAGATAGCGAGGACGACGCAACCAACAGTAAATGCCGACCAGTTGAGTCCGATAATCGATTTGAACGAGTTTGCTAGAACGAATTGAATCAAGAGTGGGACTGAGCGGAACACGTCGAAGACGGCACCAAGCGCAGCATTGACCCACCAGGAGGCTGTCGCCCTCGCAAGACCAAACCCCAGACCAAGGAGGGTTCCGCCGATCATCGCCCAGAATGTGATAGACAAAGTTACTCCAGCACCTTTCAACATGAAGAGGAGGTCGCCGGATGTAAGGGATGTATCTAACAAAATTCCTCCCCCTCAGTAGCGGAATTGCCGCCAAGCGATCAGGCGCGCCGACAGCGTGACAAACTTGGCAATAAGATAATAGATGACTGCAGCAATCGCGAAAAACTCGAAGGTTCGGAAGGATTTGACGTTCAACTCTTGGGTTACGCCCGTCAGGTCATTGTTGAGGCCGACGACGACACCGAGCGACGTCATGAGGATTGCCCAGACCATCTGATTGGTCATGGGATGAAACACAATCCGGAACATCTGCGGCAGTACGATAAATCGAAATGCCTGCACCGGGCCCATTCCAAGCGAACGCGCGGCAAGCGTTTGAGTTGGAGGGATGGCACGCAATCCGCCACGGAAAGTTTCAGCCAAATA
>JANNXN010000079.1:0-5845 GCA_031409595.1 Rhodobiaceae bacterium | reverse complement strand
GCAAAAATTTCCGGCCGCCTTTCTGGTGCGCCTATTTTGCAACGGCAAGTTGACCAGCGCCGCAGGCTGGGCGATCTCGGCCTCCGCCATAACCGGGCCATGTCCAGGGCGCTGCAAACATTCAAGGACCGCCTCGCGTCTGAATCAAAACTCCTCGCCGCCATGAGCTACAAATCTGTTCTGGCCCGTGGTTTTGCGGTTGTCCGCGACACCAACGATGTGCCCATTCGACTGGCTTCCGCCGTCACCCCCGGACAAGCCTTGAAAATTGAGTTCGCAGATGACAAATTGGATGTAACCGCCCGCAAGAAATCACCACAGGGCGAATTGTTCTAACAAGGATCATGAATGAATTTCCTGGATTCCGGCATTTCCGGACAACGCGAAGCCAAGCTGAAATATCTGGACGCTGATTTCCAGGTTCTGCAGGAGGGCGATTTTGTTCGCTGCGGGATTTCCGGCGATCCGATAAGGCTGGAAAACCTCAAATATTGGGACGTCGAGCGCCAAATGGCTTTCTGCTCAGCTGACACCGCCTTTGGCGAATTTTTGAAGCGCTACCGGAAAAATACTTAACGGCATTTCCCGGTTCCGCTGGATACCTAAAAAGACTATGTGTATAAACCGCAGTTTCGACGGTTTGGAGTAGCGCAAATGTTAACGAATTGGACACCTGATAGCTGGAGGAAATTCCCGGTTTTGCAGGTGCCGGACTATGCCGACAAGGATAAGCTTGCCGTCGTTGAAAAGCGGCTGGCGGGTTTTCCGCCGCTGGTTTTTGCAGGCGAGGCCCGCAAGCTGAAGCGCAAACTGGCGCGGGTGGCCGAAGGCAAGGCTTTCCTGTTGCAAGGCGGCGATTGCGCCGAAAGCTTCGCCGAGCATTCAGCCGACAATATCCGCGATTTCTTCCGCGTGTTCCTGCAAATGTCAGTCGTCATGACCTTTGCCGGTGGCCAGCCCATCGTGAAGGTTGGCCGCATTGCCGGGCAATTCGCCAAGCCCCGTTCCGCGCCAACCGAAACCATTGATGGTGTGGAATATCCCATCTATCGTGGCGACATCATCAATGACAGCGAAGTGACGGTTGAGGGCCGCAAGCCCGATCCCGAACGCCAGATCATGGCCTATCGCCAATCCGCCGCCACGCTCAATCTGCTGCGTGCGTTTGCCCAAGGTGGTTACGCCAACCTTGAACACGTCCACAAATGGACGCTCAGCAATTTGCGGGATTCGCCAGCTTTCGAGCGCTACCAGGAATTGTCGGACCGCATCACGGAGGCGCTGGGCTTCATGCGCGCCTGTGGCATCAACGCCGACACCGCGCCGCAACTCCGCCAGACTGATTTTTTCACCAGCCATGAGGCCTTGCTATTGGGCTATGAGCAGGCGCTCACCCGCGTGGATTCAACCAGCGGCGATTGGTATGCAACATCCGGCCACATGCTGTGGATCGGCGACCGCACCCGCCAGGCTGATCATGCCCATATTGAATTTTGTCGCGGCATCAAGAATCCCATCGGCCTTAAATGTGGCCCGTCATTGAAACCTGATGATTTGATCAACCTCATCGACAAGCTCAATCCTCAAAATGAGCCGGGCCGCCTGACGCTCATCGCACGTTTTGGCGCTGACAAGGTTGACAAGCATTTGCCGGAACTCATTCGCGCCGTGAAGCGTGAAGGCCGCGTTGTCGTCTGGTCATGCGACCCCATGCACGGCAACACCATCAAGGCAACCTCGGGCTACAAGACACGCCCCTTCGACGCCATCATGACAGAGGTGCGCCACTTCATGGCCATCCATCAATCGGAAGGCACCCATGCGGGCGGCGTTCACGTTGAAATGACCGGCAAGGACGTGACCGAATGCACCGGTGGCCTTCGCGCACTCCGTGATGAAGATCTCAATGACCGCTACCACACTTTCTGCGACCCCCGCCTCAACGCCAGCCAGGCGCTGGAGCTTTCCTTCCTCGTGGCCGAAGAGCTGAAAAAGGAAATGGCTTCAAGGCCCCGTGTTGATGACGATGACTCGGTAGAGGCCGCTGAATAGTAATGATCGACCTCTATTATTGGGCAACCCCCAATGGCCACAAGATTACGATGTTCTTGGAGGAAGCGGGGTTGCCCTATGAAATTCACCAGATCAATATCGGCAAGGGCGACCAGTTCAAGCCGGAATTTTTGGCAATTTCACCCAACAACCGCATTCCGGCGATTGTCGACACAGCACCTGCAGGCGGCGGCGCGCCGATTTCGCTGTTTGAATCCGGCGCCATCTTGCTTTACCTCGCCGAGAAAACCGGCAAGTTCATACCCGCAGACATCCGGGGCAGGGCCGAAGTCCTGCAATGGCTGTTCTGGCAAATGGGCGGCCTTGGCCCCATGGCCGGGCAAAACGGCCACTTCAATAACTACGCGCCTGAGAAAATTCCCTACGCCATTGATCGTTACAACAGGGAAGTTTCCAGGCTTTATGGCGTGATGAACAAGCGCTTGAGCGACCGCAAATTCCTCGCCGGAGATTATTCCATCGCGGACATGGCCTGCTATCCCTGGATCGCTCCCTACAAGAGCCACCGGCAGGAAATAAGCAATTTTCCAAACCTCAAACGCTGGTTCGACGAAATCGCCGGGCGCCCGGCAACTGTCGCAGCTTACGCTGGCATTGACCCGTCATACTCAAAACCCATAACCGACGAAGAGCGGAAAATTCTTTTTGGGCAGACGGCGCGGTAGGGATTTTCGTCCAACGCCGTCATTCCGGCGCAAGCCGGAATCTTCCAAACGTCATGCAGATTCCGGCTTGCGCCGGAATGACGGTTTTATTGATTTGGACTCGCTCTTTCTGAACTCTCCGAGAATATGCCCAAACAGCGCCACCAGCACCACGGCGCCGCCGATCAGCGTCGGAACGCCCGGCACCTCGCTGAGGAAGAGCAGAACCCAAAATGGCGTGAGCGGAACTTCAAGCGCTGCCACCAGTGTGGCCTCGGCTGCCGGAATGCGACGAGATCCATAGGCGTAAAATATCAGGCCAGCGGCATTCTGCAAAACGCCGAACAGGCCAATCAGAACGATGTCTTTCGTGCTGACATCAAGCGAAGTTGCAAACCAGAAAGTTACGAAGGCGCAGATGTAAGCCGATGCCCCCATGGCAGGCAGCATGGCGATTTCCCGGTGGCGGCGCATAATGACGGTGAAGCTCGCCATGCACAACGACATCAACACCGCCAGGAATTTGCCGAACATGCCCCCGCCCCAGGGCGAGCCGATGAGCATGATGGTGACACCCGCAAGCGCCACAGCACTGGCGATGAGCGTTGAGCGGCTGGGCTTTTCGCCGATGAACAGATAGGCAAGGCCCGCTGTCACAAAAGGTGTTGTGGCATAGATGACCATGGCATCGGCAACCGTGGTGTAGCGGATGGAGCCAATCCCCGTGATCATGCCAAGGGCTGAGAGGCAGGCCACGGCAAGGGCCGGCCAGCGCAGGCCCGCCAGAATGCGCAAAGCGCCGCTGCCTTCGGTCGCAAAGAAAAACAGCATCACGGCAGAGCCCGAAAACAGGCCGCGCCAGAACAGCATGGCCATCAAATCCGTCGGGATTATGCGGGTGAATATGCCCCCCGACGACCACGCCAGCGCCGCACAAGCCACAAGAATAAGGCCCAGCCGATGCTGCTTTTGTTCCAATGCCGTCATGGGGAGTGTTTACCAAGTATGAATTCCGGGGCTAGCCCGTAAACGACATGGCAACCTTGCTTGGCGCGAAGGGGTTGACGGGAAAGCAGCGATCCATCATGTTGCGGCCCATGACCACCGCCCCACAACACGCCGTTAACATTTGCGGCATAATTATCATTAGCTAGCTGAAAACCGCTGGCAGGGCGCCGCTTTACTAAAATCCATATATAAGCGTTTCCCGGTCAGGCAGAACCCATGGGAAAACGATGACATTGCGCCTTTACAACACGCTCACCCGCCGGAAGGAGGACTTCAAACCCCTCGATGAACGGAACGTGCGCATGTATGTCTGCGGCCCCACGGTCTATGATTTCGCCCATATCGGCAATGCGCGGCCGGTGATCGTGTTCGACGTGCTGTACCGGCTGCTGCGCCATCTCTATGGGCCGGATCATGTGAAATACGTGCGCAACATCACGGATGTGGATGACAAGATCAACGCACGGGCGCTTGAGCGCTTTCCCGGCGTGCCGCTAAACGAGGCGATTCGGCGCGTCACCGAAAAAACCGCCAACCAGTTTCAGGCGGACACCGAGGAGCTAGGTTGCCTCGTGCCAACCCATGAACCGCGCGCCACGGAATTCATCGCCGAGATGATCGCGATGATTCAGGTGCTGCTTGATCGAAAGTTTGCGTACGTCGCCTACGGCGAGGATGGACGAGAAGCTCTGTTCGACGTCAAAGCAATGGGCAGCGAATACGGGAAACTCTCCCGAAGGTCGCTCGCAGAACAACAGGCAGGTGCACGAGTTGCAGTTGAAAAGCACAAGCGCAATCCCGAGGATTTTGTTCTTTGGAAGGAATCAGGTGAACATGAGCCGGGATGGAATGCAACTTTCAACGTGAGCGAAGATAACGCAAAAGCGCTTCAATTAAATTCTATGAGTTTGAACATTCGGGGCAGGCCGGGCTGGCACATCGAATGCTCCGCCATGAGCAAGCGTTATCTGGGCGAAGTCTTCGACATCCACGGCGGCGGCCTGGATTTGATCTTCCCCCACCACGAAAACGAAATCGCCCAATCAAGATGTGTCCATGGGACAGACGTGATGGCGAATGTCTGGATGCACAATGGTTTCCTGCAGGTGGAGGGGCAGAAGATGTCCAAGAGTCTGGGGAATTTTGTGACGATAAGTGATGTTCTAAGAGATTGGCCGGGTGAAGTCGTTCGGTTCAACATGCTGCGTACGCATTACAGACAGCCAATTGATTGGACGGCGAATGGCTTAGAGGAGGCTCGCAGGTTGTGGGTCGCGATGGGCAATGCCATTAGAGATCATTTACCTGCAGAAGTTGCTGACGCTGAGGTAGTGAAAGCTCTGTCTGACGATCTAAATACACCAGCAGTATTTACGCGTTTAGGAGAATTGTTATCTCAAGCAACAAATGGCTCAGCTGAGAGTGCTCAGAAGTTAAGACGTAGTTTGGAGCTGCTAGGTTTCTTTGGAAATTTCAAACAAAATCTTAGTATCGTTTACTCGGAATCTGATTTGAACAGTAATCCAGTCCAAGTGATACAGGGACTCAAATCATCAAACGGTGACTATGACGTTCACTTTATTGCTAATCATTTCGAACAGAAGTTTGGTGAGCGAGCGAAAGAAACTACTAAGTTGCTTCGTAAGTTTGACAAAGGGACTATTGTTCGTGACCTTAGGTCCGTTTTGGATCACCTCCCAAAAATAGTGACGTTAGATTCCGCAAACACTGAGGCGAGGGCAATCAAGAACTATGCAAAGGCAGACGCTATTCGCAGTGAACTTTCCGATTACCGTTTAATTATAAAGATCAATAAAGACGGCACAACGAGCTGGGAGGTTAAGCGATGAGCGCGAAGGCCCCCTCTCCCGCCCTTCGGGCACCCTCTCCCACGAGGGGCGAGGGCGATAACTATTTGGCACCGTCGGCTTTGCCATCACCTGCAAGGGGCGAGGGCGATAGTGATCTGGTGCCTTCAACTTTGCCCTCCCCCCTGGTGGGGGAGGGTGGCGACGCGCGGAGCGCGTTGACGGGAGAGGGGGCTGCTGACCGGACGCTCAGACTGGCCAAACACTTGCGCAAAAACATGACCGACGCGGAAACCAGACTCTGGCATGAAT
>JANNXN010000078.1:0-29695 GCA_031409595.1 Rhodobiaceae bacterium | reverse complement strand
TTTCGCCGGCATGACGTATCCAAAGATCAACTCAACACATCCCTGATCCTGTAATACATCATCGCTGCCACCAACAGGGGGGTTCGCAGGGCGCCGCCGGGGAAGGGGAGGTGTTTTACCCGCGCCAGCAGATCAAATCTTTCTGCGACGCCGCGAATGGCTTCGGCCATCAGCTTTCCATAGAGGCCAGATAGTGCAAGGCCTTGTCCTGAATAGCCGTGCGCGTAATAGACCGTGGGGGATAGCCTTCCGCAATCGGGAATGCGGTTCGAAGTTATGGCAATGTAACCGCCCCATGCGTAGTCGATTTTCACATCCTGCAACTGCGGAAAAACACTGGTCATGCGGGGGCGCATATAGTCGGCCAGATTTGGCGGCTCTATGCCTGAATAGCTCGCCCGACCACCAAACAACATGCGGTGATCAGGCGAACGGCGATAGTAATCCACGATGAATTTGGTATTGGCCACCGCCTCATTGTCGCGGATCAGGGACTTCGCGCGTGTTTCTCCCAATGGTTCTGTCGCAATGATATAACTCGCGACCGGCATGATGCGGCCATAGAGATCTTTCACCGTGCGCCCAAGATAGGCATTGCCAGCGATGATCATGAACTTGGCCCGTACGATGCCATCATTCGTGCGGGCAAAGGGTGCATTGCCAGTGCTCACGCCCGTCACCCGGGATTTCTCATAAATCACAGCGCCCTTGGCAATGGCAGCGCGAGCCAATCCCAGGCAATAGTTCAAGGGGTGCAAATGCCCGGCTTCGCTCTCGCGCAATGCGCCATGATAGATTTTTGTGCCAAGCTTCAGTTCAAGCTCTCCCTTGCTCAGCAGGCTGACTCCAGAAACCCCAAGGTCTTCAAACTCGTCGCGCCAGGCCTTCAACTCGTCAAACTGATGCGCCTTGGGAATACAGTGCAAGTAACCCCAAGTGAGGTCGCAACTGATGTCATATTGGTGCAGCCGCTGTTGCAATAGGGCTTTGGATTCCTCGGCCAAAGCAAAGCATTTCAATGCGTCCGCCTTCCCCAGCTGATTCTCGATCTTCTGCTGGCCGCTTGAAAACCCGGTGCAAACCTGTCCGCCGTTGCGCCCTGAAGCGCCATAGCCGATTGTTTCAGCCTCCAGAACCACAACCTTGTAGCCAGACGTTGTCAGTTCAAGTGCCGCCGAAAGCCCCGTATAGCCGGCGCCAATGATGCAAACATCGGCATTAACCTCGCCTTTGAGGCTTTCGCAGGCAATCGAAGTGTTTGCTGTGGCTTGATAATATGAGAGGGCGTCAATCGATTTAACCATAATAAAAGCTTTAGCTGACCCCCTTTTGCTTGGTCAAGAAGGCGCGCTACAATGGCATAGTTTCAACAACTGCTGGTTTCTCATGTCGCGATCGTCCTTCGAAGAATTCATCTCAATTAACAAGATCAGCGAGGTTGAATGCCTGGTGGCCGACATGTCAGGAACCGCACGCGGAAAAATATTGCCGCCAAAGAAATTCCTGTCGGGCCAGAAGTCCCGCGGGCTCAGGGTGCCCGAAGAAGTTTTCACGCTCACCATCAACGGGCGCTTCGTGTCCGACACGGAAGCCGTCAGCGACAGCGCCATTGACATCTATATGGAGCCCGACGCTGAAACCACGCGTCTCGTGCCGTGGTACACCGAACCTACGGCCCAGGTTATTTGCGATGCGTTCCATCTCAATGATGAACCCGTTGAAATTGCTCCGCGCCATGTGTTGAGGCGCGTGTTGGCGCTTTACAAGGCGCAAGGGTGGCGGCCGGTTGTGGCGCCTGAACTGGAGTTCTATCTCTGCAAGAAAAACCTCGATCCCGATTATCCGATTGAATCCGCCATTGGCCGTTCAGGCCGCAAGGAGTCCGGTGGACAAGCCTATGGCATCGATGCGGCCAACGACTTCGATCCGGTGGTGGAAGATATTTTCGACTATTGCGAAGCCCAGGAACTTGACGTTGATACGCTGTCCCATGAAGCGGGCCCGGCGCAACTGGAAATAAATTTCAATCATGGCGATCCGCTCGAACTTGCTGATCAGGTATTCCTGTTCAAGCGCACTGTGCGGCAAGCGGCTTTGAAACATGATCTTTACGCAACATTCATGGCCAAGCCACTGCAGAACGAGCCAGGCTCGTCCATGCACATTCACCAATCCGTGCTGGATATCAAAACCGGGAAAAATGTTTTTGCCGGACGCGATGGCAAGCCGTCAAAACTGTTCTTGAATCATATTGGCGGCCTACAGCGCTACATGGCTGCAGCCTTGCCATTTTGTGCGCCAAACGTGAATTCCTATCGCAGGCTTGTGCCGGAGTCAGATGCGCCAACCAACGTCCACTGGGCCCATGATAATCGCACTGTCAGCTTGCGCGTTCCGGCTTCAAATTCGGCCAACCTGCGTGTGGAAAATCGCGTGGCAGGGGCCGACGCAAATCCCTACCTGGCTTTCGCGGCCTCGCTCGCCTGTGGTTATCTTGGCATGATGGAACGCATAAAACCATCGGACCCCGTAACCGGCTCAGCCTATCGCTACGCCCACACGCTTCCAATCAATCTCGATGAAGCACTCGATAAACTGAACTACACCAAGTCGCTTAAACAGGCGATGGGCGAGAAATTCGTTGAAGCCTACCAGGACGTAAAGTTCGAAGAAATGCAACACTTCCGCCGCGTCATAAGTTCCTGGGAACGCGAATTCCTGTTGCTGAATGTCTAGCAGGCTGCTGAAAAACTATTTTTGAGCCCATTTTAGCGGCATTTGATTCTGTTTCGTTCCCTATCTGATTCACTTACGTTCACGGTGATATGAGTGTATTCATAGGTGAATCGGAGTTTTTCAGCAGCCTGCTAGAGTATGATCAGGCTAGATTGACACTAAAATACTTGCCGTCATTCCGGCGTACTGTTTAGCCCGGGGGCATTGCTAAACTCAGATGGCGGATTGGGGTGACGGGTTCTTCTAACCTCTCAAATATTCGCCAATTTCTTTTGGTGCATCGCCCGCAAAGAACTCTCCTGTCGGCAATAGATGGGCAATTCTGCCGTCTGCCACAAATGCCACCCTTGAGGCAGCGTATTGTGCATCTTCCGGCTGGTGTGTCACCATCAGCACTGTGAGGTTGTGTTTTGCCCGTATTCCAAGGATCAGATCCAGCATTTCGCGCCGCAGTGCCGGGCCTAGCGCGGTGAAGGGCTCGTCCAGAAGCAGAACCGGCCTGTCGCGCACCAGGGCCCGGGCAATTGCAATGCGTTGTTTTTCTCCGCCGGAAATCTCGGTGGGCTTGCGTGATTTGTAATGGGTCAGTCCGACATGTTCCAGTGCATCGTCGACACGGCTTCGTTGATCCATACTCAGCTTCAATCGCGGTGAAATCCCGAGCGCAACATTGGTCCACACATCGAGATGGGCAAAGCTGTTGTGATCTTGAAATATCATGGTGACGGGGCGCTGGTCAGGAGGAAGTCCTGCCATATCAGCCCCAGCAATTTGAATGCGGCCCGACAATGGTGTTTCAAATCCGGCGATGAGCGACAGCAGGGTGGATTTCCCCGCACCACTTGGGCCGATGACGCCAATGAATTCGCCTTTGGCAACTTGCAAATCAAATTCCATCAGCATGGCTTCATAGCGAAACTTGACCGCATCAAGCTTGATCATGGCGAGCGCTCCATTTTTGGGCGAGCGACGTGAGGCCAAAACACAGCACCGCCAGCACCAACGCAGTGCCCGCCGCATCATCCATCCGGTAGCTTCCCATTTGCCGGTAGATCAGGGCAGGGAGCGTTACCAATTTGTCGCTGCCGAAAAGCACAATGGCCGAAAGATCGCCCAGCGAAACAATCACCCCCATCAGAAAAGCCAGGCCAAGCGGCTTCCGCAAAACCGGCAATTCGATGCGCGCCAGACGCGCAAAGCCAGTTAAACCCAGACTTGAGCAAAGCCGGTCATGACGTTGATATGTTTCAGTTATTGCCGGATACAAGGGCGACCAAACGAAGGGTAGAGCCATCAGGGCGTTGAGCAAGATAACCAGAAAGATGGCACTCCTGCTGATATCTGCAACCTGGCTCAATGCCACAAACCAGCCTGTGGCCAGAACCGCAGGCGGCATGATCAGCGCTGCAAGGTTGGCAAATTGGATGGTGGCACGCAGCGCACCCTGCTGCTGGCGAGCAGCCACATCAGCAAAAATCCAACCCATCAACAAACTCAGGCAACCAGCCGAAGCGCCAATGATCAAGCTGGTGCCAATGGCAAGCAGCAGCGTTTCAGTAATATGAATGCGCGTGAGCCCTGCCAGCACAATACTCACAATGGGTGGCAGCACGATGAGAGCAGCAAAGCCGATTGCCGCACCGTCAAACAACGTGGACCAAAAGTTTTTCCCGTCATATCGTGCGACCTTGGCAACTGTTCGCGGAACCACTTGCGCTTCGGTGGCGAAACGCCCGGCCGCAAGGACCAAAAGCCCACACAGCACGAGTTGCGCCAGGGCCAACAGCGATGCGCGCGCCGGATCAAAATCCAGGCGGAGCGATTGGTAGATCGCAACTTCAAGCGTGGTTGCCTTCGGACCACCACCCAAAATCAACACCACTGCAAAGCTCGCTGTGCAGAGCAGAAAAATCAGGCTGGCAATGCCGGAGAGTGCTGAAGCGATTTGCGGCCATTCAACCCGCCGGAACACATCGCCGCCGGAAAAATTCAGTTGGGCGGCCAGCCGAAAATTTTCTGCAGGAATTGCCTCAAGCCGTGTCAGTATCAATCGAACCGCAAGCGGCATGTTGAAAAACACATGGGCAAATACAATCCCGTGCAGGCCATATATCGAGATACTACCGCTGAACACGCCGAGGATGCCAAGGATTGCGACAATTGCAGGCAACGCCAATGGCAGGAAAAACAATTTCAGCAGCATGTCGCCCCCCCGGAAGTCCCGCCGCGCCAGAGCCCTTGCCACCGGCAAGGAAATAGCCAGCGACAATGCTGTCGAGAGAAAAGCCTGCAGCAGAGTGAACGCGATCACGCGCGGCAAGTAGGCATCAAACGCCGTAAACCCCTGCGCAAACCCCAGCCAAAGCAAGGGAAAAAATCCACAGGCAACAGCGCTCAGAACAAATCCAAGGGCTGTTGCCGTAATTATTTTGCGCGGCTTCATTGGCTCAGTGTGTTCAACCACTCATCAATCCAGGCGCGATGGTTCTTCGCCACGTCTTCGGCAGAAAACAGCAATGTCTTTGAGGGCACAACCAGTTTGCCAAAAGCGTTCGGCAATGGCTCTGCAGTCGTTCCCGCTGGCAACATCCAGTTGTAGGTCGGTATGAAATCCTGGAAGCCTGGTGTCATCATGAAGCTCAGGAATTTCTGCGCCAATGCCTTTTCGGGCGAAGATTCAATCCACCCGGCAACTTCGATTTGCAGGTAATGCCCTTCGCTGAAGGCTGCAGCCTGATAGCGCGACGAATTCTCCGCCACCATGTGATAGGCCGGTGATGTTGTATAGGACAAAACCATGGCTGCTTCACCCTTGGTGAAAATTCCATAGGCCTCGCTCCAGCCCGGCGTGAAAGTCAGAATGCGCGGTCGCAGTTTCTTCCAGGCATCCGCCGACTTGTCGCCATAAACGGACTTCATCCACAACAGAAACCCCAAGCCGGGCGTTGATGAGCGGGGATCCTGCAAGACAATTTTTAGCGCCGGATCGCCGTTCACCAATTCATCCAGGCTCTTGGGCGGCGCGGCCATTTTCTCGGTGTCATAAATCACCGCGAAATGGGCAAAATCATAGGGCATGAACGTATCATCAGCCCAAGGCGTGGGCGTCTTGGCGAGCGTCACATCAACTCCATGCTTGCCAAACAGTCCGGTGGCCAAAGCTTCTGACGTGAGGCTCGTGTCCAGCCCCAAAACAATATCAGCCTTTGTATTGGCGCCCTCAAGCTTGAGGCGGTTCAGCACCGCAACGCCATCGCCCAGCCCCACCCATTCGATTGTGCAGTCGCAGGTTTTTTCAAAGGATTCCTTGATCTTGGCGCCCGGACCCCATTCGGAAACGAAGCTTTCATAGGTGTAAATAGTCAGTGTTTCTTTGGCCGCCGCAGGACACGCCAGCACAAACAGAGCCACGATCAAACTTGAAATTCTAGTCATCAGTCCTCCAATCACAAATTTCGGATGGAGGAAGGGAACCCGCGTCAAAGGCTCCGCTCGCAATCCCTCCGCCGGTATGATCCGGATCAGGTTCAGCGGGTTTGAACGAAAGTTCTTCTCAGCCGCTTGCGCGGCACCCCGTTGAGAGCAGAAAGAAAGTTAAACTTATGAACGTGCGTTTACAAGTTGTTTTTGCTAGATGGTTGCCATGTCTCGTTTTGCCATTCTTCTCAGCGGTGATCTTACCGTCACATCGCGCCTGCGCCATCAGATTGCAGGTGCCCGCGTGATTGCTGCTGATAGCGGCATGAAGCACGCCAGCGCACTTGGGCTTGTGCCAGAACTCTGGGTCGGCGATTTCGACAGCGCGGGGTCTGAACTGCAAATTGATTATGCACTTGTTTCGAGGCAAACCCACCCGGTGGAAAAGGACGCAACCGACGGTGAACTTGCCGTGCGGGAAGCCCTGAAATTGGGAGCAACCGAAATCATCATGCTGGGTGGCCTCGGCGGGCAAGCCGATCACGCCACCGCGCATATGGCGCTTGCACTCAATCTTGCTTTGGCTGGTCTGAAATGCCTGGTGACCAACGGTGACGAGGAAGCTCATCCCTTGATCGCGGGGAGTTATGAGTTTGATTTCGGCTCGCCATGCACATTCAGCATTGTGCCGTGGAGCGAAATCACCGGGCTCAATCTGACGGGAGTGAAATGGCCGCTCAAAAATAAGACAGTAGCGCTCGGTTCAAGCTATACCATGTCCAACCTTGCAACAGGTCCCCTGAAGCTGTCATTGGCCGGCGGTCTCGCCATTCTCATCGCATATCCTGCATGAACACCACCATTGAGTATGTGAATTGGCGGGGCGACGGCGTTGGTGAAGGTCAAACCTTTCGCAATGTCCTGGCAGGCGAAGTGGTTGATCCCGCCACTGGCAGAGTTATCAAGCCATCGCCCGATCGCATCGAAGCGTTCTGCAAGTATTTCGAGAAATGCGGTGGCTGCCAATTACAACATTGGAAGCTCGAACCCTATCAGCGCTGGAAACAAAGTCTCATAACGGCGGCCCTGGGAAAACGCGGCATTGAAGCAACAGTCAGTAAATTCATCGATGCCCACGGCGCAGGCCGCAGAAGAGTAAGCCTTCACGTGCGCCGCAAGGAAGGCGTCGTCACAGCGGGCTTCATGGCTCCACGCAGCCATGAGCTCATCGACATTGATCAGTGCCCGGTGCTCGCACCAGCTTTGGCAAACGTCACTGAAATTGCCCGGAAGTTGGGAGCAAAACTTGGTGATTGCGATGTATCCTTCACCGCCGCCGACAATGGCCTGGATGTTTCCGTCAAAGCGGAACGCAAGATCGCCGACGCACAATTGCCAAAGCTCGCAACATTTGTGAGCGAACTCAATCTGCTGCGTTTGAGCATCAATGGAGAGCTTGTCGGAATTCATGGCCTTCCATCAATCGCCATGGGCAAAGGAGTGGTGCAACTGCCGCCGGGGTCATTTCTGCAAGCCACCAAATCCGGCGAGGAAGCACTCAGCGGTCTGGTTCTGGAATCGCTCGGCAAAAGCAAATCCGTGGCCGACTTGTTTTGCGGCATCGGCCCCTTCGCGCTACGCATAGCCGAACACGCAAAGGTCCTGGCAGCAGATAGCGACAAGCCCGCAATCGCCGCCCTTGCGCAAGCCGTGCGGCTGACCACGGGGATCAAGCCCCTCAGAACCGAAGTCCGCGATCTCATGCGTGAGCCGCTAGTTGCAAGTGAACTGAAGGAATTTGACGCCGCAATATTCGATCCGCCCCGCGCCGGAGCCGAAGTGCAAGCCAGACAACTGGCCAAGTCAGCGGTCAAAACCATAGTGGCCGTCTCATGCGACCCCGCAAGCTTTGCAAGGGACGCAGAAATTGTGGTGAACGGCGGCTACAAATTAAAGACGCTGACCGCTGTCGATCAATTCAAATGGACATCACACGTGGAAATAGTGGCTGCGTTTGAGAAATAATATCCAAATTCCCTCATGCTGAGGCGCGACCCCGGCGAAAGCCTGGGGAGCCCCGAAGCATCTGTGTCAGTTGCAACCAACCCTTCGAGGCCTCGCTCCGCAAGGCGCCTCAGGGTGAGGTGAGTGGGCTTAATCCTTCGCCCGCTCAACATAAGAGCCGTCTGCCGTTTCAACCACTATGCGTGTGCCCGCAGCAATATGCGGCGGAACCAGCGTGCGCACGCCATTGGAGAGAAGCGCTGGCTTGAACGACGATGACGCCGTCTGGTTCTTGATGGCAGGCTCAGTTTCGGTAATTTCCAGTGTCACCCGTTGTGGCAGTTCGATGGAAATCGGTACGCCGTTGAACAGCGCGATCTGGCATTCCATGCCTTCCTGCAGGAAGGGCGCAGAATCGCCCACCATATCTGCATGCAGGCTGATCTGCTCAAACGTCTCAGGGTTCATGAACACATACATTTCGCCATCGAGATAGAGATAGCCATGGGTTATGGTTTCAACGAAGGCCCGCTCCATGGCGTCAGTCGTTTTGTAGCGCACGGTGGTTTTCACGCCGTCCGAAATGCGGCGCATGTCGATGGTTGTTGTGGGCGTGCCCTTGCCAGGATGCATGCTTTCGGCCTTCAGAACGACATAAAGCTTGCCATCCTCATGTTCAATCACGTTGCCTTTGCGTACACCGCTTGCAATAACTTTGACCACTGGTTGTAACTTTCATGATTTGCTGAATTGGGTTGAGGGGGCTAATAGCAGCGTCAGCCTGATAAGCCAACCCCTGCGAGGATTTCATGGTTTCTCACTGGTTTTCACCGGAAATACACAAGGATCGGCGACCATTCCTGCTGTCTCGGAACAGGATTGTAACAGCCATCCGGCAATGGTTCGACGCAGAGGGGTTTCTGGAAGTGGATTGCGCCGCCCTGCAAGTGTCGCCTGGCAATGAAACCCACCTCCATGCTTTTGCAACAGATTTGATCCATCCCGATGGCAGTCACGAACGCCGCTATCTCCACACGTCACCAGAATTCGCCTGCAAAAAACTTCTGGCGGCGGGCGAAACCCGCATCTTCAATTTGGGCCATGTATTCCGCAATAGAGAGCGAACCCTAACGCACTCCCCTGAATTCACCATGCTGGAATGGTATCGCGCCAACGAGCCCTACGCGGCAATCATTGAAGATAGCGTGGCGCTGGTAAGGCTTGCTGCCGATGTCGCGGGCGCCAAGCAATTCAACTGGCGGGGCAGGGTGGTCGAACCCGCTGCCAAGCCTGAATGGCTGACAGTAGCTGAAGCTTTCAAGAAGTTTGCCGGTGTTGACTTGCTTAACGCGCTGAACCGGGATGACCTGGCCGATCAATGCCCGGTCAGATTCACCGAACAGGATTCCTGGTCGGATATGTTCAGCCGGATACTTGTCGAGAAAATTGAACCCAATCTGGGCAATGGCGCGGTCACAGTCCTCTACGAATACCCGGCGCGGGAAGCAGCCCTTGCGCGCGTCTGCACCCACGACCCCCGCGTCGCCGAACGCTTCGAACTCTACGCCTGCGGTGTGGAGTTGGCCAACGGCTTCGGCGAACTCACCGATGCAGTGGAGCAACGCCGAAGATTTGAAGCCGAGATGGATTTGAAAGAACAACTCTACGACGAACGCTACCCCATCGACGAAGAACTGCTCACAGCCCTAAAAATCATGCCCCCCGCCGCCGGCGTAGCACTGGGCCTGGACCGCCTGATCATGCTGGCAACAGGTGCCACAAAGATTGATCAGGTGCTGTGGACGCCGATTGCATGAACTTCGCCCTGAGGGCAGTGGCAATCAAAGGTGAATTAAGATGAGCGGGGCATGGGTCTATATACTTCGATGTGTCGACGGGAGCTACTATGCCGGGCTGACAAAACAGGAGGAGCCGGAAGCGCGAGAGTGGGAACACAATTCAGGAACTTATCCTGATGCTTATACTGCGAAGCGCCGCCCCGTAAAACTGGTCTACGCAGAAAGCTTTGAACTCATCATCGATGCGATTGAGGCCGAGCGCCGGATAAAGGGTTGGTCACGGGCCAAGAAGGAAGCGCTGATATCCGGTGATTGGCAGCAACTCACGGCGCTTGCAAAACGCCGAGGTGGAAACCCCAAATAGCCCTCACCCTGAGGAGCCCTGCAGAGCAGGGCCTCGAAGGGTTGGTTGCAACTGAAACAGATGCTTCGAGGCTCGCGGCGCTGGTACCTCATCATGAGGGGTGGGGGCTACCCCAATCCCTTTTCCGCCAGCACTTGCTTGATTGACATTGCGGTCTTGTCCACGATCTCGGTCAATTCTGCATCGGTTGAATTATAGGGTGGCGCCAGGATCACCACGTCGCCATTGATGCCGTCGACATTGCCCCCGACTGGGTAGCAGATCAGGCCGTTTTCCAGTGCCTGTTGCCGGATGTGCATGAAGATTTTATGCGATCCGTCGAAGGGCTTCTTTGTTTCGCGGTTTTGCACCAGTTCGACCGCGATGAAATGCCCGCGGCCACGAATGTCGCCTACCGCCTCAACACCCTGCAAAGCTGACGCGAGCATCTTCTTGATCTTGGGTTCATTGGCGCGAACTTTGGCGATCAGCCCTTCACGCGCGACAATCTTCTGAACTGCAACACCTGCAGCGCAGCACGCCGTATGTCCTGTAAACGTATGGCCCGTCATGGGCGTTCCATAGACCTTGACGATCGGTTCGGAAACCTTGTCGGAATAAATCGCAGCGCCCAGCGGCAGGTAACCGGCAGCCAGCCCCTTGGCAACGGACATGATGTCTGGCTCAACGCCATCATGTTCCAAGGCCCGCCAGGTTCCGCAGCGGCCAACGCCACTCATCACTTCGTCTGCGATCATCAGCACATCGTACTTGTCACAAATCTGGCGAACCCGCTTGGCATAGCCCGGAGGGGCGGGCACACAGCCACCTGCGGCACCCACCACGGGCTCAAAAATAAACGCCGCAACCTTGGCAGGGCCAACCCGGATAATCTCGTCTTCCAGTTCCTGGGCGCAGGCCTCACCCAGATTTTCAGCAATCGGTCGATACGCATTCGCAGGCGACAGGTGCGAGACATCCAGCAATGATCCCTCAAATGCAACCTTGCGCTCCAGAAATCCGGAAACCGAAAGCGCACCCAGCGTATTGCCATGCCAGCTTCTTTCGCGCGCGATAAACCGCCTGCGGCTCATCTGCCCCTTGGCCGCATGATATTGCAGCGCCAGCTTCAGGCAGCTTTCAACCGCCTCCGACCCACCGGTTACAAAAACCATGTGCCTGAGTGTGCCGCCGCAGGCATTGCGGATGATCTCGGTCAATTCTTCCAAAGCATCGGTGGTGAAATTGTAGCGATAGCCATGGGCGATCCTGTCGAGTTGCGATTTTATGGCATCATTCACTTCGGCATTGGCGTGGCCGATACTGTAAACGGCAGGCCCGCCGGAGCCATCAATGTACTGCTTGCCGTTCACATCATAGAGATAGCTGCCCTTGGCCCAGGCAACTTTGGGCAGGCCATCGGTCGAGTGGATATGCTTTGGCGTAACAGACATGTTTGAATTCCATCTTGCAAATTGCGGGCGCTTCATGTGGTAGTAGCAGAAACGCCGGAGAATCCGCAAACCCATGATTACCGTATTTGACGAAACGCAACGGCTCCATGCGCCCAGCACATTCATAGTGTCCGGCAAACCCCAACCCATTCCTGAAACGTCGGCCCGCATTGACATGCTGTTGCAGGGGGTGCGGGAAATTGGCTCAAAAGTCGTGGCCCCGCCCCCGATCGGCATGGAAACGGTGGGCCTTGTGCACGACCAGCGCTATTTGACATTCCTCGAAACCCTGTTGGAGCGCTGGAGTAAAATTCCTGATGCCAGCGAAATTCCCCTGCCCAATACCTACGCCATGGGCAGATCAACACTGGCGCCCACCAGCTACCCCGAATCTGTGGTCGGCCAGGCAGGCTATCACTTGGGCGACGGGGCATGTCCGGTAACGCCCACAACGCTCAAAGCAGCCCTGGGAAGCGCTGCCAGCGCCGTTCATGGCGCGAGCCTCGTGGTAGGCGGTGAAAGACTGGTTTACGCTCTGTGCCGCCCTCCAGGCCACCACGCGGCCTCCGATGTGGCCGCCGGTTTCTGCTATTTCAACAATTCGGCATTGGCGGCGGAAGTTTTCACGCGGGCCGGCAAACGCACCGCCATTCTTGATATCGATGTCCATCACGGCAACGGCACCGAAGCCATATTCTACGACCGGGCTGACGTATTGACCGTTTCCATCCACGCTCACCCGAAACGGTTCTATCCGTTCTTCTGGGGTTACGAACACGAAACCGGCAGGGGCGCTGGCGAAGGGTTTAATTTGAACTTGCCTATGGAACGGGGAACCCTGATTGCAGATTATTGCAGAAGCCTCGAAACGGCCCTGCAAAGGGTCTCTGATTTCAAGCCGGATGTTTTGGTTGTAGCGGCAGGTCTCGATATCGCGGTCGATGACCCCTTCAAGGGCTTTGCCATCGCGACGCCGGAATTTGCAACAATTGGCAAAATTATAGCGCAACTGCCAATTCCAAAACTGGTTGTGCAGGAAGGCGGCTACCCCAGCCCAAGCCTCGGTCGCAATTTGGCTTCGCTGCTGAGGGGCCTTGGCGCATGAGTCTCGAAATCCGGGCCATGGCAGATCATGAAGCCCAAGGCGTGGCTGATATGGTGCACGGCCTGGCCCGTGATTTGGCACTCGGTGTTGTCCCCAATCTGACCGGAGCCATGCTTCTTGAAGCCCGTGAACTCGTAAACGTCGTTGTTGCGAGTGAACACGGCAAACTCCTCGGAGCTTGCCTCTATCTCATGACTTACTCAACGTTCCGGGCCGCCAAAGGCATGTATGTCGTTGATCTGTTCATCGAGGCCAATACCCGCAATCGCAATATTGGATTGGCGCTGCTCAGGGAAGCTTCGAAATTTGCCTGTTCCCATGGCGCAGAATTCATCAAGCTGGAAGTTGATCACACCAATGAAGGCGGCGCCCGCTTTTACGAGCGTCTCGGCTTCAAGAAGAAACCGGAAGACAGGCTGTTCATTCTGGAACAAGATGACCTGAACAAATTCATACAGGGAGAATAGCATGCGCGTAGGTTTGATCGGCGTTGGCCTCATGGGCCACGGCATTGGCAAGAATATTTTGGCGAAGGGGTTTTCCCTTTCGGTTATGGCCCACAAAAATCGTGTGCCTGTCGATAGCCTGATATCCTTGGGCGCCAAAGAGTGCGCATCGCCCGCCGAGATAGCGAAAGCCTCCGATCTGGTGATCCTTTGCGTAACGGGAACGCCCGAGGTGGAAGCAACAATTTATGGCCAGAAGGGAATTGCCGAGGCTTTCCGCGATGGCCTGATCATTGCGGATTGCTCCACGGCTGAACCCACATCCACGATCAAGATTGCAGCTGATCTCAAAGCCAAGTGCGTCCATTTCGTTGACACGCCGATGACAAGAACCCCGAAGGACGCCGAAGCCGGAAAACTCGGCCTCATGATCGCCGGACCCAAAGACATCCTGGCAAAAATCAGGCCCGTGCTTGACAGTTTTGCCGATACAATTGTCTTTGCGGGCGAGGCCGGAGCTGCCCATCAGTTGAAGCTGTTGAACAACTTTCTCTCCATCGCCCACGCAGCTATCGCCTCCGAAGCTATCACCGTTGCAGCCAAGGCCGGTGTCGACATGATCGCCTTCCGCGATATCGTCATGGCAGGCGGTGCCGCGTCCACCATGTTTGGCCGCATCATCAATGTTCCGCTATCAGATGATGACAGCCACGCCAAATTCGCCATCCGAAACGCCAGCAAAGACATGCGCTATTACACCAACATGACCGAGCGATTGCCCGTCGCATCATTTCTCGGCGAGACGGTTCATCAACTCTACATCATGGCCGAAAACATGGGCTACGGCGACCGCTACGTCCCCCGCATGATCGATGTCTTCCACCAGATCAACGGAATGAAGAAATAGGAGGTTCTACGCCGCCTTCTGTTCTTTTTGCTGTAAGGGTATCCAGACCGTGAAGCGGGCGCCCTTGCCTTGAATGGAGTCAATTTCCAGTCCGCCGGAGTGGAGCTCCAGGATTTTTTCAACAACTGAGATGCCCAAACCCACGCCGAACCCCTTGGTTGTAAACAAGGGTTCGCGTATTTTTTCGATCATGTGGGGTGGAATGCCGGGACCATTGTCCCTGACGATGATTTCAACCCCGCGCCCCACCAGCTTGGTGCTCACGTCGATTTGAGGCGTCCGGTTTTTCATTTCCGGCAGCAAGGCGCCGTTCGGCAACATCGCCTCGCTGGCGTTGGACAGCAGGTTTATGATGATCCGTGTCATCCGGCTGGAGTCGAATTCAACCTTGCGTCCGTTCAAACCGAGATCGCAATTCAGGACAAGTTCGGCCGGTAATTTTGCCGCTTCCTCATGCAGAACGCCTTCAAGCCAGGAATCCAGATCAGTTTCCCGTGCAGTTGGCCTCTGGGAGCGAGAGAAATCCAGTAGTTCGGTAATAATTGTGTCGCAGCGCATGATGTTGGCATCAACTCTGGCAAGTTGTGGTCTCACGTCAACTTCCAAACCGTGCAGTTTCTTTTTCAGCACAAACAATGTCGTTCTGGCAGCGCCCAAAGGGTTGCGCAGCTCGTGGGCCACTGTGGCCACAAGGCTGCCGAGTTGCGCCATTTTGGCTTTGCGCACAATATCCTGTTGGGCGTTCTGGAGTTCCTCCGCTTGCGCCGTCAGCCGCATGTTCAAAACAGTAATATCTTCATTCATTTCCTTGAGATTGACAGATGCGATCTGCGCCTCGATTTCAGACCTCTTTGCGGCGTCACGGGACTCGCGCAGGGAAATGTTGAGCCTTTGAGTGCGGCCCAAGTTCAACATGATGATTGAAATGCAGATACCCGCGGCAATGGCAATGACTACGAGCGCAGCCATGCTGACTCGCCGATAATAATCGATTACGGTCACTCCCACACTCGTCTGAAAGACATCGTTCGACAACCCCGACCACACATACCAGGGGCTCCTGAAATCCTGTGTTGGCAGCGGAATCACTTCTGAATAAATGAGATAGGGATCGGGAATGCCCCGATTTATCCATTCCTCCGACGAGCCGAGTTCCCGTGCGGACTTCCCCAAATTGACGTAGCTGTTGCCAGGGTTGATGAGGGCAAAGTGGTAGGCAGGCAAAAGATCGCGCAGTGACGATGTCAGGACGGTCGCCGAAACGAGTCCCTTTATTTTACCGTCTGCATCATAGAAAGGCGCCGAGAAAATTATGCCAGCCCTGTCCTTGTCATTATTCGTCTTCTTGGATGGGTGCTTATCAAACGTCACTACTTCTGGCCCACTGATCAACGGCACATCATTGTCCTTGATACTGTCTGCTGTGGGATAGTTTTGTTGCAGCCACGCTGCCGTTTGTTTCAATTGCCGATACTCGTAAATTTCGATTTCCGGCGGCCCGGAATACGGCGCTGATTTGACGGCTTGCGGCGTTGATCTCCTTCCAGCTGTATAAATTTTTGATCCGGCATGGAGGATAAGTTCATCCATTACGAGAATGGGTTCTTCAGGCCGCAAAGTTATCGGATCAATGCGGTTGGGATCGAGATCAATGGGCACAATGTAAAATTCTGAAGTATGGAAACTTGCGGTCGTGCTGTTATGGATTTGTTGAATGGTCCCTCTGGCGTCGTCAGTCAGATTTAGCCCTTGGCGATCAATGGCGCGAATGCTCGGCAGGGCCGCCAGGGTACGAATGTTTTCGTAGAGCAATTGGATGGAAAACTGTAATTTTTGCAGGTCAATCCGTGCTGATGTTTTGGATTTTTCTATGAATTCTACCCGCGCCGCTTCATATTCCTGGTCAGCGCGCCGATCCACCGTGTAGATCAGCCCCAGCGAAATGAAAACTATTATACCCCAGATTGGCAATAGACGCCGCATTATCGCCCTTTTAGTTCTCTTCCCCATGTCATTCATGACCGCTATTTTTTAACAAACCATTAACCATGCTTGACTCTCCCCGCGCCCCATGTTTCGTGGCCAGTTATTCGCATGAGGAGTTTTAATGGGAATTGCATTCACGTTTCCTGGCCAGGGAAGCCAGGTTGTTGGCATGGGAAAAATCCTCGCGGAAACATACCCTTGCGCCAAGGCGGTATTTGACGAAGTGGATGAGGCCCTCGGCCAGAAACTTTCGACCGTCATTTGGGAGGGGCCAGAATCAGACCTGACTTTAACGGCCAACGCCCAACCCGCGCTGATGGCTGTGAGCATGGCCGTGATGGCGGTGTTGCAAGTCGAACACGGAATTACCGTTGGTGGAGTTGCCAAATATGTCGGCGGCCATTCGCTGGGGGAGTATTCTGCGTTGGCAGCGGCAGGCACATTTTCTCTGGCGGACGCGGCGCGGCTCCTGCGTATCAGGGGGCGAGCCATGCAATCGGCCACGCCTGTTGGCATCGGCGCCATGGCCGCGATATTGGGGTTGGATTTTGCTGATGTCGCAGCAGTTGCGGCAGACGCAGCCCAAGGCGAGGTGTGTCAGGCTGCCAATGATAACAGCAGCGGACAGGTGGTGATTTCCGGCCACAAGGCAGCAGTCGATCGCGCCTGCGAAATTGCCAAAACCAAGGGCGCCAAGCGCGCCATTTTATTGCCGGTGAGCGCACCTTTTCATTGCGCACTGATGCAGCCCGCCGCAGATGCCATGGCGGAAGCCTTATTGAACGTAACAATGAACGCGCCATCTGTTCCCTTGATTGCCAATGTAGTGGCCAGTCCAATTTCTGATCCTGCCGAAATTAGAAAGCGTCTGGTTGAGCAGGCCACGGGCACCGTGCGCTGGCGCGAATGTGTAAGCTTCATGGCAAGTCACGGTGTTAATGTATTTTGTGAAATTGGTGCAGGTAAAGTATTGACGGGACTCTTGAAAAAGAACGCACCGAATGCCCAGGGTTTGGCGCTGGGCACACCTGACGACATCGTTGCAGCCGCCGCACAATTGAAACAAGGATGACTTGATGTTTGATCTCACCGGAAAGACGGCACTCATCACCGGCGCAACTGGCGGCATAGGCGCCAGCATCGCGCGAGCCCTACACGGAGCAGGGGCTGTTGTGGCAATATCGGGCACCCGCGCAGCAGTGCTGGAAGAACTGAAAGCCGCGTTGGGGCAGCGCGTCCACGTCTTGCCGTGCAACCTGGCTGATCCCGCAGATGTTGAAAAACTGGTGCCGGCGGCCGAAGCCGCCATGGGTGGCGTGGATATCCTGGTCAACAATGCAGGCATCACCAAGGATGGCCTTTCAATGCGGATGAAGGATGAGGATTGGGCAAGCGTTCTTGACGTCAACCTGACGGCGAGTTTCAGGCTTTGCCGGGCCGCCATGCGCACCATGATGAAAAAGCGCTGGGGCCGCATCGTGAACATAACTTCGGTGGTGGGTGTGACCGGCAATGCCGGCCAGGCAAACTATGTCGCATCAAAAGCCGGCATCATCGGCCTAAGCAAATCGCTTGCCCAGGAGTTGGCATCGCGAAATGTAACAGTAAATTGCGTGGCCCCGGGCTTTATTGCAACGCCAATGACTGATGTTCTCAACGACAAGCAAAAGGAAGCCATCCTGGCCAAAGTTCCGGCCGGAAGACTGGGCGCGCCAGAGGATATTGCGGCAGCGACATTGTATCTGGCCTCCGAAGAAGCCGCCTACGTCACCGGTCAGACCCTCCACGTCAACGGTGGCATGGCGATGGTTTAGGCAGCTGAAATATACCCCCTTTTGCCGCCAACGCATTCTGTGGTAGTTAGCTTTCAGGCACGAGGGGAAACTTGACTCATTCCGAGTGTATGGACCTATTTGAATCAAAGAAAACAAGGACGATTGAACATGAGTGACGTTGCTGAGCGGGTTAAGAAAATTGTTGTCGAGCACCTCGGTGTTGATGGCGACAAAGTCAAAGCCGAAGCAAGCTTTATAGACGACCTTGGCGCCGACAGCCTCGACACGGTTGAACTCGTCATGGCCTTTGAAGAAGAATTCGCCATTGAAATTCCCGATGATGCCGCCGAAACCATTCAAACCGTTGGCGATGCAGTGAAATTCATTGAAAAGACGGCTGCCTAAGATTTTATCTCATCAGATCGCCGCGCGGGGGATAAAGGGATAGGATCCCTATCCGCCGCGTTTTCATGTGGAAGAGGACGATAACCATATGCGCCGCGTCGTCGTAACAGGATTGGGGATAGTGTCCCCCTTGGGAACGGGAATTGAAGAAACCTGGGGCCGAATGCTGGCGTCCGAATCCGGTGCTGGACCCATCACCAAATTCGACGCTTCCGACCTGCCGTGCCGGGTAGCTTTTGAAGTAAAGCGCGGTGATGGCGCCAACGGCACGCTAAATGCCGATCAATGGCTGGACCCGAAAGAACAGCGCCGCAACGATGACTTCATTCAGTTTGCGATGATCGCAGCGCAACAGGCCCTGAAGGATTCCGGCCTCGAAATAAAAACCCCTGAACAGCAACACCGTGCCGGCGTGCTTGTCGGTGCGGGCATTGGCGGTTTGCCCAGCATCGAAGCAACGACACTTCTGCTCCACGAAAAGGGCCCGCGCAAGATCAGCCCCTTCTTCATTCCAGGCTCCCTGATAAATTTGGCTTCCGGCCAGATTTCCATTGCTCACGGCCTCAAAGGACCCAATCACGCTGTCGTCACGGCATGTTCATCCGGCACCCACGCCATTGGTGATGCGGCACGGCTGATAGCCTTTGACGATGCCGATGTGATGTTTGCCGGTGGTGCGGAAAGCTGCATCAACCGCCTGGGCATCGCCGGGTTCAGCGCCTGCAAGGCGTTATCCACAGCTTTTAACGACGAACCCTCAAGGGCCTCCAGACCTTATGACAAGGCCAGAGACGGCTTCGTGATGGGCGAGGGCTCAGGCATGCTGATCCTCGAAGAACTCGAACATGCCAAGGCGAGAGGCGCCAGAATTTACGCCGAAATCGTTGGCTATGGCATGTCAGGCGATGCCTATCACATTACCTCGCCGCCCGAAGACGGCGATGGTGCATTCCGTTGCATGACGGCGGCCCTAAAACGCGCAGGCCTTGCTGCAACCGAAATTGATTACGTCAACGCCCACGGCACTTCTACGCCTGTTGGCGATGAAATCGAACTTCGCGCTGTTGAACGCATCATGAATGGCAATGTCAGCCGCCTTTCAATGTCCTCCACAAAGTCCTCGGTTGGGCATTTGCTGGGTGCTGCCGGTGCGGTTGAAGCCATCTTCTCGATATTGGCCATTCGCGACAATGTTTGTCCGCCAACCTTGAATTTGGACAATCCATCAGTTGAAACAAAAATTGACCTCGTGCCAAAAATTCCAAGAAAGAAGGAAGTAAACATAGTTCTGTCCAATTCTTTTGGTTTTGGTGGTACAAACGCGTCAATCGTCATGTGCCGCTTTGCGGGCTGACAATCGGGAGTCCAGGTGTTGGAGATTACCGTAGAACCGAAACGGGTGCCTTCGCCCAAGAAAACCAGAAAACGCGGATCAACTTTGGCGCGTGTTGTCAGGTCGCTCTTTGGTTTTGCTGTTCTGGTTGGTCTATTGGCCGGACTGGCCGGGCTCTATGCATATTCTGAATTCACGGCGCAAGGTCCGTTGAGCGCCAAGAAAATCCTCGTGATTGAGCAGGGCATGAAAAGCTCAAAGATCGGCGCAGCGCTGGAAGATGCCGGTATTGTAAGAAGCGCGGGCCTGTTTACCGCTGCTGCACGGACCTATGGCCTGATGGGCAAGCCCCTGAAACCCGGTGAATATGAATTTCCAGAAAATGCCAGCACGGAACAGGTTCTGGATGTCATCACTGAAGGCAAAGCCGTTACCTACAAACTTTCCGTTCCAGAGGGTTGGACCAGCCAAATGGTGGTTGGGAGAGTGCAAGAGAATGACGCATTGTCTGGTGAAGTCACGACCATTCCGCCAGAGGGCGCCATTCTGCCAGACACCTACGTTTTCCGCCGCGGCCTGACCCGCCAGGAAATTCTTGAGGTTATGCAGACCAAGCAGGCCAAGATGCTGGATGAGCTCTGGGACGCGCGAAACCCCAATGGAATTTTGAAAACCAAGGAGGAAGCTCTTATATTGGCATCCATTGTTGAAAAGGAAACCGGCGTTCCGGAAGAGCGCCCGCTGGTGGCCTCAGTCTTCATTAATCGGCTGAAACAAGGCATCAGACTGCAATCTGACCCCACGATCATTTACGGCTTGGTGGGTGGCAAAGGAAAACTTGATCGCGGCATCACGAGGACTGATCTCGCATCTGCAACGCCCTACAATACCTATGTCATAGATGGCCTGCCACCGGGGCCAATCGCCAACCCGGGTCGCGCCGCACTCGAAGCTGTGCTCAATCCGCCCGATACTGGTTACGTCTATTTCGTAGCCGATGGGACAGGCGGCCACGCCTTTGCCAAGACTTTGGAAGAGCATAATGCCAATGTCAGAAAATGGCGTGCCCTGGAAAACGGTCAAGTGGCACTCCTCGAATCTGAAGCACCCGCGGATGTTGTTGTTGAAACGCCTCCCGCAGTTGCATCAACGGAAACGCCAACCGATACATTGAAACCGGAAGACACTGCTGCCGCCAAACCAGCAGAGGCCGCACCGGCTGAAAAGGTCGCTGAAAAAATCGAGCCCGAGCCCGTGATGTCCCTGAAGCCCGGCACTTGGATCATGGTCGCGGATCGCATGGTTCCTATTCCAAAGCAAAAGCCAAAACAGTAAGTGCTGTCTGGTAGTGAACGGCTTCCCCACCTGATACAGTCCGCTGGAGTTTGATTCTCTAACGGAGACCCAATGGCGCTTTCGAGCATGACCGGCTTTGCACAAAGCACTGGCGAAAAGGACGGATTGCATTGGCAATGGGAGATCAAAAGCGTCAATGGCAAGGCGCTCGACATCCGCTTTCGTTTGCCAGCGGGTTTTGAAAGCCTGGAAGCTGCCGCCCGAACCAGCCTTGCCCAGCACATCAAACGCGGCAATCTCCAGGTTGCACTGACGGCCAGTGGTGGCACGTTGGCAGATGCTGTCGTGGTCAATGAGGCGGTGCTCGAGCAAGTAGTGGCGGTTGGTGAAAAACTGCGCAATCGGATCGGCGGCGCGCCATTGAGCGCGGAAGCATTATTGGGACTGCGCGGCGTACTCGAAGTGGTGCAGCCCACCCAGCCTGGATTTGAACTCGAAACCTGTGCAGAAGATATCAAGCAGTCGTTGGAGGATGCCGCCAAGGCCCTGGACAATGCGAGACGGGAGGAGGGGGCCAGGTTGGCTGGCGTCCTGGGCTCCCAACTGGGCAAAATCGAAGGACTGACAATTGCAGCTCGCGACTGTCCCGCGAGATCCGTTGAAGCCATCAGGGCTAGGCTGAAAGATCAGGTGGCGAGGTTGCTTGAGACAGGCGCCTCCTTCGATCCTGACCGTTTGCATCAAGAAGCCATCATGATTGCAACAAGGGCCGATATTCAGGAAGAGCTGGACCGGTTGTTTGGACACATTGAAGCTGCCCGCGCGCTGTTGGCATCGCCAGAACCAGCAGGCCGCAAGTTCGATTTTCTGGCGCAGGAGTTTAACCGGGAAGCCAACACCCTGTGTTCGAAGGCGTTGGATAAAACCCTCACCAACATCGGCCTTGAGTTGAAAACCATTATCGATCAAATGCGCGAACAGGTTCAAAACATAGAGTGAGATGGTGCCAAAAACTGAAATAACCCGCCGCGGATTACTGCTTGTGATGTCCTCGCCCTCGGGGGCTGGCAAGACAACCCTGTCGCGCAAGCTTCTCGCCAGCGACAAGAACATTACGATGTCGGTATCCGTGACCACGCGGCCATCCAGGCCCGGCGAAGTGGACGGCAAGGACTATCACTTCATTGCCAAGGAACGCTTTGCCCAAATGCGTGATCGCAATGAACTTCTCGAATGGGCCGAAGTATTCGGAAATTTTTACGGCACGCCACGCAAGCCCGTCGAAGAGGCGTTGGCCAAAGGTCGCGATGTGCTGTTTGATATCGATTGGCAAGGCACCCAGCAGTTGGCGCAAGCCATGTCGGAAGACCTGGTGCGCGTGTTCATTCTGCCGCCCTCCGCCGAAGAGTTGCAAAATCGCCTGATAAATCGCCAGCAGGATTCCTCCAGCGTTGTCGCCAAGCGCATGGCCGAAGCATCGCGCGAAATCAGTCACTGGCCGGAATATGACTATGTTGTCGTCAATGATGAAGTGGAAGATTCCCACATGCAGATCACTGCAATTCTGACAGCCGAACGATTGCGCCGCCGCCGCAGAACTGGCCTTACGGACTTCGTTCGCGGCCTTTCGAAGAAACTATAGCTCGCGCGCCAGCCGGGCGAAATCATTAACCGGTAATTGCTCTGCCCGCAATTCAGGATTTATGCCAAGTTTTTCCAGAACAACGTCGGGAGTGTCGAACGCGGCACGAAGGCTCGATCGCAGCATTTTTCTGCGTTGACCGAAGGCGGCGGCCGTAACTTTCTCCAGATCCTCGACAGCGCAGATTTCAGCAAATGTCCGGCGTGGCGCCAGTTGAACTATACTTGATGTTACTTTTGGCGCCGGCGTAAAGGCACTTCGATTCACGTCAAAAAGCTTGCGGGCCTCGCACCTGTATTGACACAAGACCGAGAGCCTGCCGAAGTCCTTGGAACCTGGTTTGGCCACAATGCGTTCAGCCACTTCTTTTTGAAACATGAGGGTGAGCGATGCATACCAGGGCGGCCACGGGCCCTTGGTCAGCCATCCCGTGAGGAGGTGTGTTGCAACATTGTACGGAAGGTTCGCCACAATCTTGGCGGGCCCCGAAACCGTCGTCGCCCAATCAACGTCCAGCGCATCTGCCGCCATGACTGAAAGTTTCCCAGGATAAGCCGCCGAAATTTCGGCAAGTGCCGGTAGCGTACGCGCGTCCCGCTCGACAGCGATGACATGGCTCGCACCCTCCATCAAAAGTGCGCGGGTCAGCCCACCGGGGCCGGGGCCAATTTCGACAATCGTGAAACCTTCCAGCGGTGCAGCGCTGCGGGCAATGCGGCGTGTGAGATTGAGATCGAACAGGAAGTTCTGCCCGAGGTTTTTCTTCGCTCCGAGATCATAACGGGCAATGACGTCGCGAAGCGGCGGCAGGCCATCATCATGTTCTGGCATTGGCAGCCATTCGACCAGCAAGCCTGATGGCAGCGATGAGGCTCTGCGCATCGGCCTTTCCCGTGCCTGCTATGCCGAGTGCCGTGCCGTGATCGGGCGACGTGCGAATAAATGGCAGGCCGAGCGTCACATTCACGCCACCATAAAAATCCAGCGTCTTCACGGGGATCAATGCCTGGTCATGATACATGCAGAAAATGACGTCATAATTGGCGCGGCTCTCCGCATGGAAAGCAGTGTCAGCCGAAAGCGGACCTGAAACCATGATGCCCGCCTCGCGAAGCTGCGTCATGGCTGGAATAATAACTGTCTGTTCTTCGCTCCCCATGTTTCCGTTTTCACCGGCATGTGGATTGAGGCCCGCAAAAGCCAACCGCGGTTTTGCAATGCCAAAATATTTTTTCAAATCTCTGGCAACTACGAGGGCCTGGTCAACAATCAACTTTTGTGTGAGCGAAGTTGGCACGTCTTTGAGCGGTATATGAACAGTAACCGGAACAGCCCGCAAATCCTTGGCGACCAGCATCATCACTTCTTGTACCGTGTGGCCATGCCGGGCCGCCAATGCAGCGAGATAGTCCGTGTGACCCTGATGCTTGAACCCGGCAGAATATAGCGCCTCTTTTTGGATCGGATTCGTGACAAGTGCTGAAGCATTTCCGGCCAAGGCCAGTTCAACAGCCTCGTCAATTGCCGCTATCACCGACAATGCAGTCGTTGCATCGATAACGCCTGGTCTGGGACGCGCTGAAAACGGGCGATGCAAAACGGGCAGGGCGGATTGAAAATGGGCAGCGGCTTCACCTGAATTTTCTATCTTGACTGTTGGCATCGGAAGACCCGCTGCCACGGCCCTCGTTGCAAAATAATCTGCATCGCCGATCAAAAAAAACGCGGCGCCAGGTTCACCACGCAACGCATTCCACGCTTTCGACGTAATTTCAGGCGCAATTCCGGCAGGTTCCCCACTGGTGAGAGCAATCGGATTCGGGTTTTTCGATGCTTGCTCCATGATTTATTTGGGAGCGTAACTGGGATCTTTATATTCAATCAATGCTGATTTCCGCATGATCTTCATATATTTTTCTTCCACTGCGGCATATTTTTCGTTTGATAGAGCAGCTTCGGCTTGCTGGCGGGTTGGCAAAGTTACATTTGGCCGCTCCGGCTTCACCACACGGCTGCCGCAAAAGCCGATAACCTGAATGCCTGATGCACCGCGCATTGGCCCCATCGCCTTTCCGGGGCCCACGTTGTCAAGGGCTTGCCGCAGCTGTTTTGGAATTTTTGCAGCAACAGCATCAATTTTCTTGCCAATCTTGACATTGAAAATTCCGGATGCCGCGTCACGGGCAGACCCGCAGCCATCGAACCTCTGGATAAACTGATTGGCCTCAACCGCACGCGCCTGCAACAACATTGCGTCATCGGCAATTTCAACCGGAAAATCGACCTCAATGATAGTGTAAACTTCTGCTGGCTTCATGCCCTTGTCACTCATAAGGGCATCAATTTTCTTGTCTGTCTCCCGTTTGAAGTCATCAATTTTCTTGTCAACTTCTGCAGGTTCCACCTTTATCTTGACCTGATACTTGCCATTCAATATCCGGCTGAATGAAATTTGTGCCTCAATAAACTGCCTGAGTGAGCGGATCGAGATATCCTGTTTTTGCAACTTCACCTCGAGTCCTTTGGCGTCGGTTTTCAATCCTTTGGCCATTTGGTTCAATTGTGCTTCAATTTCCTTCTCGCTCGGATTGGCCTTGTATTTCTTGGCTTCGGAAATTTTTATGAGCTCGTCAATCATCATGCTCAGAGCCCGTTTTCGCCCTGTTTCCGACCCCTGCCTCTCGCCCAAAATTTTCATAAGCCGGATACGCTGATCAATGTCAAAGGTTGTGATCGGCACATCATTAACAGTAACGACAACACCCTGATTGCTGGCGTGGGCGGCGCCAAAAATGGAAAATGCCAAGACAAGCATTACCGGAATAAAGATATACTTACGCATTACAAAACTCACTTAGAAGCCTGATGAAAGGCTGGTCTTGCCAATCGTTCTCAGCTCAACAGATAACATTAGCTTGTGTTCGAGGTTTGCCAGAGGATCGACAGGATTTGTTTCGGTATAGGACAAGCTCGCCGCCATGCAATCGCAATCAAACGCCAGACCAGCTGTCCTGGTGCGGAATTCGTCACTTATGAGATCATAGGAGAAGCCGCCAAAAATGCTCCAGGCTTCAGAAAGTCTGTAGCTGCTGTCAGCCTCAAAGCGCTCCATGGCATCCAGGCTCGTTATATCAAGTGCGCTATCATAGTAGGTGTAGCCGAGATTGCCTGAAAGTCGATCAATGCTGTAATTGGCAAATGCCTCCTGAACGTTAATTCTCGAGAGGTCTTCTTCAACGCGCGCTTGATACGAAACCCCCAAATTGTCCCACGGCTGGATAGTAACAGCGCCGACGAGATCAGATTTGGTTCCGTCAAGTCCTGTTCCGAGATCGAAGCTGTTTCTGCCGCCAATATGGAAAGATTCACCGGCGCTAACCTTTGCAAATCCGCCATTTTCACCAAGATAGGTATAGAGCAAGCCAACATTGGTGCGACTGCCGCCTTCGTAGCGGTCCTTGCCGGAGAAGCGATCCTGCAGGAAAAGATTTGAACTGTCGAAATTGACGCTGATCGCGTCTTCATTGCCGATCTTGTCGCGGTCGGTTTCATCGGTCGCGGCAATTGCCTGGAACACCGGCGTTATGATGCTTTGTCCCATCTCAAATGACGCAATGAACGGCCAGCGCATGTCAACGCCAACCGACGGCAACACGCGGCTGGTCACCTCTTTTTCAACCGAGGGGAAAACATTTTCCGAGATATACAAGTCACTCCGCAATCGGGCAAAGGGTGTGATCACTTGGCCCCAGTCAGTGATCATCTGGTTCTGCCAGTGAATGTTTGCAACACCGCGTGTCTGATCAGTACCCTGATGAACATCAGCAAACGGTGTCTGCGCGTCATCTCGTGAAATGGAATAAGCGCTCCAGTCAAAGCCGAGTTCACCACCCAGCACTGTATTGTTGAATGTATATTCTGAATAGATATAGGGAAGTGCTGTTGGAAGTGTTCCCTGATCCTCGCTGAGTGACAGAGAGCGATAATCCAACGCTTGCGCCGAAACATAGTTCCGGTCCGCCATGCCAACCACATAGACTTGATTATCTGCTATTTCCCTGCTGTCAAAATCATATCGTTCAAGAAATGTCTTGTCGCTGGCATAGGTGCCATCCCATCCCCAATCCCAACTGTCGTTCAGTTTGAAGTCGCCCTTTGAAGCAACGGCACCACGCCACCTTGTATCACCAGGTGGATCATCCTCATTAAGTTGATAGACGCCGTAGCCTCGAACATTGAAATTGCCGGAAGCCAACGCCCGTCGATACTCAACATCGGCAACAGGCCCCTGCATGGTCGTCCAGACGGGCCTTAACGTCAGATCTGCGCTTGGTCCCATTTCCAGGAAGTAGGGCGTTGTGACTCCGATACCATATACAATTCCACTCTTGAATTCAGGCAGCAGAAATCCGGTCCGGCGCTTCACTGTTGGGTCTGGTTGCTCCGCATAGGGCAGCCCAATCAACGGAACGCCCGCAAACCTGAACGTCGGCTTCGTGTGATAAAGTGTTTTTGTATTGGCGTCGTGAATTGTCCGTTCCGTCGTAATTTCCCACAGCGGGTGGCCGCCGTTGGCAGTGCAATCCTTACACGCCGTATAACTCGCATGCTCGAACACTGTGACGCCGTCGGCCATTCGCTTGACGTAATCCGACCTGATTGTCACATCATTGGTAAGCAAGGCACGAACGTGCTTGGCAAATCCTTCTTTGAACTTGTTATGCAGGTCAACCGTGTCGGCCTGCAGGACATTTCCATTCGGCTCCCGAAGTTCAACCGAACCGTTTGCCTTGAAGCTGCCGTCGTCCTGGTCATAAACCACCTTGCTGGCAATCAGTGTGTAGGGCCCATAAGTGATGCGAACAAAGCCCGTGGCCGTCGCAACCTTGGTGGAACTGTCAAAAGTAATCCGGTCAGCCGCCACGTCAACTTCGGTGCCTGCTGCAGGTTTGGTTGTTTCGGGAGCGACAAATTCCTTGTTCGAAAGCGCGTAGGCTGAAGTCCCCAACAAAGTGAAACCGAAAAACACCAGCGCACCGCCCCGGGAAAGACAGCTTCCCAAGTTCAACGCCAATTTTCGGAGGTCCGATGCAGTTTTCACACGTCCTGCCAATCAATCACAAATCATTACTCTTTATTAACCGTTTTCACAGGGGGCGTGAAGTGATGAATTTTATTAAAATACAGTCAAATGGGGCCCACATTGGGGCGGTGTTAATAAATGGTTAACAAAGTGTTACGCTGTTGAACGGGCCACCACAAGCCGCTAAGCAACATTCCAAACAAATCAATGGAATCATGCATGAAAATCAAGTTTGCCGCCCCCGCCTTGCCCGCCAAAGGAGTGCTTGTTGTGTTAGCCTCCGAAGGTGCCCACCTTATGTCATCCGGAACCGAGGCGAACAAACGCTGCAATGGCCAGTTGACCAAGGCCATGGCCGCGGCAAAATTTGAGGCCAAGCGCGATTCTGTTTTGGATGTGTTGGCGCCCGGCGGCGGTTTCGATCGCATCTTTGTGGTGGGACTCGGGGCGCCTGATACGCTTGCCGAAAAAGAGATGGAACTGCTCGGTGGCGTAATTGCTGGAGCCTTGCAATCGGCCAAAGCCAAGGCGGCGAACGTCGCGGTGGAACTGCCCGCAAAGTCCAAAATGAAAATTGAAGACGCGGCAGCCTTGGTCGCTTCTGGTGCAAGCCTCCGGGTCTACAGTTTTGATAGTTACAAAACCAAGAAAGCAGACAAGGCGCCGCAGCTTGAAGAGATCACAATTCTTTCGAACTCTGCCGCCAAGGCAAAAAAAGCATTTGAGCCCTTAAGCGCCATTCGAGAAGGAGTTCATTTGGCCCGGAACTTGGTCAACGAGCCCGCCAACATTCTGGTGCCAATCGAATTCGCAAACCGCGCCAAAGTTTTGTCCAAGAGCGGTGTTGAGATAGAAATTCTGACGCCGGTTCAAATGAAAAAACTCGGCATGGGCGCTTTGTTGGGTGTGGCTCAAGGATCGCCCAACCAGCCACGCCTGGTAATCATGAAATGGAATGGCGGCAAAAAGGGCGACAAGCCCGTGGCCTTCATCGGCAAGGGCGTGACTTTCGATACGGGTGGCATTTCAATCAAACCAGCGTCAGGCATGGAAGACATGAAAGGCGATATGGGAGGCGCTGCCTGTGTCACCGGATTGATGTTGGCGCTTGCCGGACGCAAAGCGAAAGTAAACGCAATTGGCGCCATCGGCATTGTTGAAAATTCAATCGACGGAAACGCCCAGCGCCCGGGCGACGTGGTGAAGTCCATGTCCGGTCAAACCATCGCCGTGTTAAATACCGATGCGGAAGGCAGGCTCGTTCTGGCTGACGTGCTTTGGTATGTACAAAGCAAGTTCAAGCCTAAGTTCATGGTAAACCTCGCAACATTGACGGGCGCAATTATAGTGGCGCTCGGGAAGGAACACGCTGGCCTGTTCTCCAACAATGATGAATTATCGGCGCGCCTCTCGGAGGCAGGCCTTGCCACCGGTGAAAAAGTCTGGCGCATGCCGCTCACTGCTGAATACGACAAGCTGATAGATCATGATGTGGCCGACATGAAAAACATCGGCGGCCGGAACGCCGGCTCCATCACCGCCGGGCAATTCCTGCAACGCTTCGTCAACAATGTTCCATGGGCGCATCTTGACGTGGCAGGAACTGCAATGGATTCAATAAAGAGCCCGATCAACCAAAGCTGGGCCTCCGGCTGGGGAGTGCGGTTGTTGAACAGGCTGGTAGCAGATCATTATGAGAAGTAACTATTGGCTTTTTACAGCGTCCCGGTAAGCGCGCAGGCCCAGATAGTAGTTCACAATTGCTTCTTCATATCGTTTTGAATTGGCAGCAGCAGTTGCCGCATCAATCTTCTTCCGTTTGAAGTCGGCAATTGCCGCTTTCCGGTCCTTCTCGACACCCGCTCTGGCAGCCTCCAGCAACCGCCGGAAATCTTCCAGCTCCATGCGTTTTGCGCCTCCAAGATGCATGGCGCGCAGGGAAACTGCGTAAAGCGGGTTTTCGC
>JANNXN010000077.1:0-3425 GCA_031409595.1 Rhodobiaceae bacterium | reverse complement strand
GCCGTCAATCCGTCCGATTCGAAAACGCTCATTTCGCGCAGGCTTTCGATAACACCTTCACCCGGCGCAATTTTGCGCAAATCCGCGGCAATGCGCTGTCGGTTCGCAATAATTCCCTGGTCTGGCGCGGGCATTTTCATGATCACGTAAACTAGCCCGTATTTATCCGACATAACAAGCAAAACCCACTTGCGGGTTGAGCTTCGCCGGGGCTAAACAGGCCGCCATGCGAACGCTTGAGAAATAGTCCGATGAACCCCGCCAAAACCACCTGCATTGAGGACCTGCGCCAGATCTATCAGCGCCGCGTGCCCCGCATGTTTTACGATTATTGCGATACAGGATCTTACACGGCCGGCACCTATGTCGATAACACCAGGGCCTTCGAGAAATACAAGCTTCGCCAGCGCGTGGCCCGAGACATCGATAACCGCTCGCTGAAAACCAAGATGGTGGGCCAGGATGTGTCCATGCCCGTGGCGCTGGGTCCCATCGGCATCGGCGGCATGCAGCATGCCGATGGGGAGATCAAGGCCTGCCGCGCCGCGCAGAAATTTGGCGTGCCCTACACGCTGACCACCATGAGCATCTGCTCGATTGAGGAAGTGGCAAAGCACAACGACAAACCTTTCTGGTTCCAGCTTTATGTGATGCGCGACCGGGGCTTCGCCTCGGACCTCGTGGCCCGTGCCAAGGCTGCAAAATGTTCAGCCCTGGTCCTTACCCTTGATCTCCAGGTGCTTGGCCAGCGCCACAAGGACATCAAGAACGGACTTTCGGCGCCGCCCAGATTGACGATCCCCAACATCCTCAACATGATGACCAAGCCCGCATGGTGCATGGGCATGCTGGGCACGAAAAACCGCACTTTCGGAAACATCGTCGGCCATGTCAAAGGCGTGACCGACATGGGCTCGCTCGCCGAATGGACAAATCACCAGTTTGATCCGACGCTGGATTGGAAGTCCGTGGACTTCATCCGCAAGCAATGGGGCGGCAAGCTCATCCTCAAGGGCATTAATGACGTTGATGACGCCTTGATCGCCGTGCAGACGGGGGCAGATGCCATTGTTGTTTCCAATCATGGTGGCCGCCAGCTCGATGGTGGTCCCGCAACAATTGACATGTTGGGGCCCATTGTGGATGCGGTTGGCGGCAAGATTGAGGTATTTTTTGATAGCGGTATAAGGACAGGAATCGACATCATGAAAGCCATGGCCATGGGTGCGAAGGGCACCATCGTGGGCCGGGCCTATGTCTATGGCCTTGGTGCGGGTGGCGAAGCAGGCGTTACCCGGGCCCTCGAAATCCTGAAAAGCGAACTGGACGTCACCATGGGCCTGTGCGGCGAAAAAGACATAACAGAGGTTGGCCGCCATAATCTCATGCTGCCGCAACCCGCCTTCGCCATTCCGGCTCCCGCCCATGCCCCTGCAAAACCGCGTTCAGCCGGACGGTAGCATCGTTGCCGTGCCCGAGCGGGGAACCATGCTGGGAAATCGCGGCGGCAAATTTCACCGGCCTGACAAAACGCTGGGCAAGCGCCGCTGGGCCAGCCGCCATTGGATTGCCTGTGAATTGCACTACAAGAACATGCACCACGAAGCCATGGGTGACGGCTACACCTCGCTTTTCTTTCTTGACGAGGTGACCGCACTTGCTGCGGGCCACAGACCCTGTTTCTTCTGCCGCCGCAGTGAGGCCAAGGCATTTCTGGGCGGCCGCAAAGTCACTGAATTTGACAATGAACTGCATCAGCAGCGGCTTTCCCTGCACGAGGCAAATGTTGCTGATTTGCCCGACGGCGCGATGATAGAGCATCAGGCCCATGCCTACGCCATCAAAGGCCCGCACCTGCTGCAGTGGTCCCATTCCCAATACAGTTTGGCAATTCCAAAAGCTTCACTTAAGAAGGTGAGACTTCTAACGCCGCCACTTATCACAGCCATTCTGGCTGGCGGCTATCAACCACGCTGGCATCACTCGTCAGCCACCACAGGGGACTGGGCATGAAACTTTTGCGTTATGGGCCAATCGGCAAGGAAAAGCCCGGCATTCTCGATAAGGCTGGCAAGATCAGGGATCTGTCGAAAGTCATCCCCGACATCACCGGCGAAACCATTTCGCCCAAAGGCCTGGCCAAACTCCGCAAGCTGAAACTGGACGCCTTGCCCTTGGTCAAGGGCTCCCCCCGCATCGGCTCCTGCGTCGGAAACCCGCAAAAATTTATCGCAATCGGCTTGAACTATTCTGACCATGCAGCCGAATCAGGCCTCGCCGTTCCGCCAGAACCCGTGGTGTTCACCAAACAGGTCAGTTGCCTGTCGGGCCCCAATGATGACGTGACCCTTCCCCCCAAGTCCAAAAAATCCGATTGGGAAGTTGAGCTCGGCGTCATCATCGGAACCCGCGCCAAGAATATTTCAAAGAAGGATGCGCTGGCCCACGTGGCGGGCTATTGCACCATCAATGATTTGTCCGAGCGCGAGTTTCAGGCCGAGCGTTCCGGCCAATGGACCAAGGGAAAGTCCTACGACACGTTTGGTCCCATCGGGCCTTGGCTGGTCACTACCGATGAAGTAAAGGATCCGCAAAACCTTCACCTCTGGCTGGAGCTCAACGGCAAACGCGTGCAGGATGGCTCAACCGCCACCATGGTTTACGGCGTCGCCCACATCGTGGCCTATCTGTCGGAATTCTTCACCCTGATGCCGGGCGACATCATCACGACGGGAACGCCCCCCGGCGTCGGCATGGGCATGAAACCCCAGCGCTTCCTCAAGCCCGGCGACACAATGCGGGTGGGCATTGACGGCCTGGGCGAGCAGAACCAGAAGGTTGTGCGCGATAAGTAAGGGCGCTAGTAGCAGCATTCGCCCTCTCCCGTGCATCTTGCATGGGAGAGGGTGCCCAAAGGGCGGGTGAGGGCCCTTTCTTGAGCACGGCAAAGGCCCTCATCCGGCCTTCGGCCACCTTCTCCCATTCTGCGAACGGGCGAAGGCGACTAATTTTTGATATGGAACAGGCATGGCTTCCAGTGACAAGCAAAACCGCCCCAAGGCCCGTCTGGCCAAGGGCTTCCGCGACGTGGATGCGAACGAAATTCGCGGCCTCAAGCGCATGCTGCGCACCATTGAGGGCGTCTATGAAATGTACGGCTTCGAACCCGTGGAACAGCCCTTCATTGAATATACCGAGGCGCTTGGGAAGTTCCTGCCCGATCAGGACAGGCCCAACGAGGGCGTGTTTTCGTTTCAGGATGATGACGAGCAGTGGCTGAGCCTGCGCTATGATCTGACCGCGCCTCTCGCCCGTTACGTCGCCGAGAACCAGCAGTTCCTGCCCACACCTTTCAGGAGCTACCGCCAGGGCTGGGTCTTCCGTAACGAAAAACCCGGCCCCGGCCGCTACCGCCAGTTCATGCA
>JANNXN010000076.1:0-23750 GCA_031409595.1 Rhodobiaceae bacterium | reverse complement strand
ATATAGGGGCCGAGCGCGTCATAGGCGTAAGGCAGGGCAGGGAGTTCAAGGGCCATTGTTTTTCTCCATTTGATTGATGCCTAGTTCTAACCGCATCCCTTGGAACACGCAAGGAATGAGGCTAGGCTTCGGGCAGAGGTGAGCAATGCAAAAACCGGCGATCATGCCATTTGGTTCCAAGGGCCGGAAACCGAAAAAATCTTGATAACATCATCGGTCATCGCAATTTTGACGGGCGTCGCTTTCGTGGCGGGAATTTTTGACGGCATTGCCGGCGGCGGTGGCCTGATCGTGTTGCCGGCCTTGTTGCTTGCAGGCCTTGATCCGTTGTCAGCGCTTGCCACCAACAAATTGCAGGGCAGCTTCGGCACGGGTTCCGCTGCTTTGGAATACGCCCGCCACGGCCACATCGATCTTCGCAAATGCCGCCTGATCGTGGTGACAACTTTCCTGGCGGCCTGCCTCGGCGCGTTTGCGGTGAGATATGCGCCGATTGCTTTTCTCTCCGCCGCCATGCCAATCCTGTTGATCGTCATGGCGCTCTACTTCGCATTTTCGCCACGGATTTCGAATGTCGATGTCCACGCCCGAACCACCTTGCCAAAATTTGCCTGGACCGCTGCCCCCGCAATAGGCTTCTACGACGCCATCTTCGGCCCCGGCGCTGGCTCGTTTTATCTCCTGGGATTTGTAACGCTTCTGGGTTACGGCGTAATCCGCGCCTCCGCCCACACCAAGCTTCTGAATTTCACCTCAAACTTCGCTGCATTCCTGATGTTCGCGTTGTCTGGAAAAATGGTCTGGATCCTCGGCCTCTCCATGGGTGTGGGCCAATTCCTCGGCGCCAGACTAGGCGCCAGATTGGCCATAAAAAACGGCGCCCAGCTCATCCGCCCGCTGGTCGTCATCGTCTGCTGTGGCATGGCCATCAAACTGCTGCTCGATCCAACAAATCCGCTCAGAGTTTTTTTTCCATAAACACGCAAAACGGATCGCCCGCTGGATAATCGCCAAACGGCCCGCGCTCCACATATCCCAGTGCGCGGTAAAGCCCCAAGGCTTCCGGCTGGGAAATCCCTGTTTCCAACCGCGAAATGCTCCGCCCTTCAGCCAACATCTCAGCTTCGATGTGCGCCATGAGCTTGCGGCCAAGCCCGAGACCTCGCGACTTGGGGTGAATGTAAACCCGCTTCACCTCGGCGTAATCCCCATGCAGCCAAAACCCGCCACATCCCAGAATAACCCTGTCAACCGTCACCGAAAAAAACCGCACCTCCGGTTGCACCAGCGAGTCAATATCCAGCCCGAAATTACTCTCCGCCGGATAGAGCCGCGCCTGATAATCATCAAGTTCTTCAATCAACGCCTGCACGGGCGGCTCGCGCGGATCGGCCTTTTGAATGACAATCTCAACCACTACTAAAACGCCTGTATCCCCGTCTGCGCCCGGCCCAATATCAGCGCGTGCACATCATGGGTGCCTTCATAGGTGTTCACGGTTTCAAGGTTCACCATGTGGCGGATCACATGATACTCATCCGAAATGCCGTTGCCGCCGTGCATGTCGCGCGCCATCCGGGCGATGTCCAGGGCCTTGCCGCAGTTGTTGCGCTTCATCAGCGAGATGGCCGGTGGTGCGGCAATGCCGCGCTCCAACGCGCGACCCAGGGCGAGTGCGCCGTGAAGGCCCAACGTGATTTCCGTTTGCATGTCGGCGAGCTTTTTCTGGATCAATTGATTGGCAGCCAGCGGCCTGCCGAATTGCTTGCGGTCCAGCGTATATGTCCGCGCCCGGTGCCAGCAATCTTCCGCCGCTCCCATAACGCCCCAGGCAATGCCGTAACGCGCCTTGTTCAAACAACCGAAGGGCCCAGCAAGTCCTTTCGCATTGGGCAGCAGCGCATCTTCCGGAAGCTCCACATTCTCCAGCACGATTTCACCCGTCACCGAGGCGCGTAAGGAAACCTTGCCTTCAATTGTCGGTGTCGAAAAACCTTTCATGCCGCGATCAACCAAAAATCCGCGGATGTCATCATCAAGCTTCGCCCAGACAACAGCCACATCGGCGATGGGCGAATTGGTGATCCACATCTTGGCGCCATTGATCACATAGCCGCCCTGCACCTTCGTGGCCTTGGTCTTCATGCCGCCGGGATCAGAGCCGGCATCTGGCTCGGTCAGGCCGAAGCAACCGACAATTTCGCCCGTGGCCAGGCGCGGCAGATATTTCTGGCACTGCGCCTCGCTGCCGTAAGCCTCGATGGGGTGCATGACCAGCGAGTTCTGCACGCTCATGGCCGAGCGATAGCCGGAATCTACCCGTTCAACTTCCCGCGCGATCAGCCCATAGGCCACATAGCCCAACCCGGATCCGCCATATTTTTCCGCCGTCATCACGCCGAGAAAACCGATCTCACCCAATTCATTCATGATGGCGCGGTCAAATCTCTCGTCGCGGAAGGCCTGCTTGATCCGCGGCGCCAGCTTGTCCTCGCAAAACGCCCGCGCCGAATCCCGGATCATCCGCTCGTCCTGCGTAAGCTGGCTCTCAAGATCAAGCGGGTCTTCCCAGTTAAATTCAATCGGCATGTAAGGCTCCATTTCTGGGTGAATAAGAAAGGTTCAAGACCAACTTGTCAAATCTGACCCATTCGTCATCCCGGCGTATGGCGGAATCTTTCAACAGTTTGCGCTGCAACCAGATTCCCGCGTGAGCGGGAATCACGAAAGGGGCGAGTGCGAGCGACAGGCTACCCCCGCATCCGTTCGCCCTTGGGGTCAAACAGGGGTTCCGTGATGATTGTGGCCCTGCGCCGTTCACCGATGATTTCGATTTCGAAACCGGTTTCGCCGACCAGTTCCTTCGGCACGTAGCCCTGCGCCATGGATTTATCGACAAAGTGGGCGTAGCCGCCGGAGGTGATCCAGCCCACCACCTTGCCGTTGTGCGAGATGGGTTCATCGCCCAACACGTCTGCATCGCGTGCATCAACGATCATCGATACGCGGCGCAATTTTCCGCCGCTTCGCTTTTCATCCATCGCCGCATCACGGCCGATGAAATCATTCTTGGTCAGATCAATGAAACGGTCCATGCCGGCTTCGAAGCCGCCGTAGATCGGACGAAGCTCCCGGTACCATGTCGGGAAATTCTTTTCCAACCGCATGGCGAGGAGTGCCCGCATGCCGAAGTTGATGATGCCATGGGTCTCACCCGCAGCCATGATTTCCTGATAAAGGCGGCGTTGATATTCTGGCGCCACCCAGATTTCATACCCCAGATCACCCGTATAGGTGACACGGTTGACGAGAGCAGGCACGTTGCCAATATCCATGGCGCGGTGATCCATGAACTTGAATGCGGCATTTGAAACATCCGCGTCCGTGAGTTTTTCCAGCACCTCCCGCGACTTTGGCCCGGCAATCGATAGGCCAACCATTCCCATGTCATAACGGTGAATTTTGACATCGGCTGGTTGATGCTGCTCAAACCAGCGCATGTGATAGATTTGGGCCTGGCTCGAACCCCACATATAGAATGTGTCATTGCCGGCATTGGCAATGGTGAAATCACCGATCAGCTTGCCTGCCGGGTTAAGCATCGGTGTGAGGATCAAACGTCCAACCTTTGGCATCTTGTTGGTCATCATGTGCGACAGGAAACTTTCCGCACCTGTGCCGGTAAATCGATACTTTGCGAAGTTTGCAATTTCAGTAACGCCAACGCCGTTGCGCACGCCAAATACCTCGGCCTTCACATGTTTGAAATCATTGGAGCGATGAAATGAGAAAATGTCCTTGGGCTCAACACCCTTTGGCGCAAACCACAACGGCGTTTCCAGGCCCCATGAATCACCCATCACAGCACCTTGCGCAATCATCGTGTCATAGAGTGCTGTGGTCTGTTGTGGCCGTGCAGCTGGCAACTCCTCGTTGGGAAAACGAATTGAGAAACGTCGGGAATAATTCTCGCGAATTTTCTCATTCGTGTAGGACCGCGTCGCCCATTCGCCAAAGCGCGCAATGTCCATGGCCCAGACATCAAATCCCGGATCGCCATTTACCATCCAATGTGAAAGGGCCAAGCCCACGCCACCGCCCTGGCTGAAGCCCGCCATGACAGCGCAAGCGCACCAGAAGTTGCGGAGGCCCTGGACCGGCCCTACCAGCGGATTGCCATCAGGCGAAAATGCAAATGGACCGTTGATCACCCGCTTGATGCCAGCTTTGGCAAGTGCAGGGAAATGCTTGTAGCCAAGTTCCAGCGATGGCGCGATCCGGTCCAGATCGGGCGCCAATAGTTCCTGACCGAAGTCCCATGGCGTTTGCTTGGGTTGCCAGGGTTTGCAGGCTTTTTCGTAGGTGCCCATCACAATGCCTGAACGCTCCTGCCGCATATAGATCTCGGATTTGAAATCAATGATGTGCGGCAGTTCGTGGCCGCGCTCTTTATTGAAGGCAACAACTTCCGGCATTTCATCGGTGACCAGATATTGATGCTCCATGGCCAGAATGGGAAGTTCCAGGCCCACCATGCGGCCCACTTCGCGCGCCCATAACCCGCCGCAGTTGACGACATGTTCGGCATGGATGTTGCCATTGACGGTGATCACGTCCCACGTGCCATCAGCGCGTGGCTTCAAATCCGTGACGCGACAGTTCTGATAGATCTCTGCGCCGCCAATCTTGGCGGACTTGGCATAGGCGTGCGTTGTGCCTTCAGGATCCAGGTTGCCATCGGCCGCATCAAGCATGGCGCCAACAAAGTATTTTTCTTCGAGCAGCGGATTAAGCGCTTTGGCTTCCTTCATGCTCAACATCTCGGTCTCAAGTCCCAGATACTTGGCGCGCGCGTGGGCCATTTTCAGCCATTCCAGGCGCTCAGCACTATCAGCCAATATCAATCCGCCCGAACGATGCAGCCCGCAAGCCTGGCCCGATATCTTCTCCAACTCATCATAGAGCCCAATGGTGTAGCCCTGCAGCTTCGCCACATTTGGATCCCCGTTAAGGGTGTGAAAACCACCAGCCGCATGCCAGGTGGAGCCGCTGGTCAGCCTGTCGCGCTCAACCAGAACGACATCTTTCCAGCCCGCCTTGGTGAGATGATAAAGCACCGAGCAGCCCACCACGCCGCCACCAATAACCACCACCCGCGCCGCTGTTTTCATGAAAAGTTCCTTGTTAATGAAGAGCTGAGGTTCCCATCATTAGCCCAGGCATCTGACCTAGTGCAATTGCAGATCGGGTGAAACCTTCTCACCGAGTAGCCTGATTTCAACGCGAACGGCGCAGTAAACTTCAGTTGGTCTTGGTGAACTGCACGTTAAACAAGCGGGTTAAAATATATAAAATATTGTTTAAAAACATATAGATATGAGAGTCTGTGAAAATCCGGTTCACTACGGATTGTTAAGGGCTGCCCCCTAATTTTGAGCCATCTTGTAATTGGATGGTAATGATGGCGACGCCCAAGAGACGACGTGAAGATGCACCGGTACCGATGCTGTCGGTTGTGGTTCCGATGTACAATGAAGAGGAAGGCGCAGAGGGTTTCTTTGCACGGCTGATGCCGGTGCTTTCCTCAATTACCAAGAATTTTGAGATTGTCTGCGTGGATGACGGAAGTTCTGATCGCACTTTGGCAATTCTCACTCAATATCATGTGCGCGATAGCCGGATAAAGGTGTTGAGCCTTTCGAGGAATTTCGGCAAGGACACCGCCCTCTCTGCCGGTTTGGACTATACGCGTGGCCAGGCCGTCATACCCATCGATGCCGATCTTCAGGACCCACCTGAATTGATAGCGGAAATGGTAGCCAAGTGGCGCGAGGGTTATGAAGTCGTTTATGCCCGCCGCTCGCACCGCGATACCGATGGCGTTTCGAAGCGTGTCTCAGCTGGCATGTTTTACCGGATCCACAATTGGATCGCGGATGTTCGCATTCCCGACAATACTGGCGATTTCCGTCTGATGGACCGGCGTGTCGTTGAAGCTCTGAAGCATCTGCCGGAAAAAACCCGCTTCATGAAGGGCTTGTTTGCCTGGGTTGGCTTTCGGCAGATTGGTGTTGAGTTTCGCCGCGAAGCCCGCGCTGCTGGCACAACCAAGTGGCGTTACTGGAAATTGTGGAACTTTGCTCTTGATGGCATCACGGGTTCATCAACCGTACCTTTACGCATTTGGACCTATTTTGGAATTGCGGTTGGGCTGTTCGCATTAACCTATGCCGCATGGCTTGTTACTCGCACGGTGGCATATGGAGTCGAAGTGCCAGGTTATGCCTCGCTCATGGTTACCGTACTTATGCTCGGCGCTATCAACATTGTTGCGACCGGCATTCTTGGAGAATATCTGGGCCGCGTCTACGCCGAAGTGCGCAACAGGCCGCTCTACCTCATCCGCGAGACACGCGGCATCGAATCTCTGGGGAGTCCGCCGGTCGACATTTCAGCGACGTCGCAATCCATTGCCCGCGGCACCGTCCGCGCGGTCAAGAGATGATGCGTCCGCAGTTCATATCCGGCTGCAAAGCATGAGCAACGCCCTTATTCAAGCTGTCAAATTTGCCGCAGTCGGGGCTAGTGCGACCCTTGTACATGTTTCAACAGCAATTGTGTTGAACAACCTATTGGATGTGCCGCCATTGCGGGCAAATATTGGCGCCTTCATTGTGGCATTTGCGGTTTCTTACAGCGGCAATTGGATTTGGACTTTTGCAGCAGCAAGCCTCCATCGTTTGGCATTCCCGCGTTTCCTCGCTTTGGCACTCACGGGCTTTGCCTTGAACCAGGCCATTGTTTTCATCGTCGTCGAAGTGTTCAAAGAACCACTGTGGCTTGCCATGGTGCCGGTGACCCTGATAATCCCACCATTCAGTTTCTGGCTCAGCCGGACCAAAGTGTTCATTCCAGTTAGCCCACAAAGTTGAACTGTTGGCATAAAACAACTATTCGGCCTCCAATACCGTGAGGGTTTGATGCAAAAAAAACGGCCCCGCAAATGCGAGGCCGCTGAATGGTTTCTTTGCCGGAAGGTTTAAATGGCTTCCTTGACTTCCTTGGCGGCGCGGAAGGCCAGCTTCTTGGAGGCCTTGATCTTGATTTGCTCGCCAGTTGCAGGATTGCGGCCGAGGCGGGCAGGGCGCTTCTTGACCTGGAAAATTCCAAGACCGGTCACGCGAACCTTGTTGCCCTTCTTCAGATGCTTGACCAAAAGATCAACAAAGTCACCGAGCAATTCGCCTGCTGCCTTCTTGGACATCTCGTGTTTTTCAGAAAGTTCAGCTGCCAATTTGGACAGCGGAACAGTTAGGATTTTTTCGTCAGCCATGTCATTTCTCCGTTTGCCGAATCGGCTGACTAAGAAACTACCTGAAGCTGGCAGTCGTGAAAACCCTTATTTTATGCGCCTTATTTGAATCGCGTCGCATAAAAGCTTGTAAAACTTGAGTTAACTCTTTATTAACATTTTGTTAATTCGATTTAACCAAGCGTTATCAACAAGTTGAAAGTATAATTGCAGATTCAATGCCAAGCAGTTTCAGCAATTCGGCATTCCCTGAGGTTGGCATTGATTGTTGCACATCGATCACAGTTTTCGGTCAAAACTGGAATCAAGGGCGATGGAAATTGGAGCTTGAGGCGGTGTCGACCGCGAAAACCTGGATTAATCAGCGCTTCAAAAACCCGACATCAGGATAGGCGACCGGCTCCTTCGGCCTGAAAAAATAGCGTCGGAAAATTTCTGAATAGCCGCGCATGAGATAGCCGTTGTTTTCGCGAAGCAACTGCTCGCGCTCGGCCCGGTAATAGGCAGGTAACCGATACCATGCCATGCGGGGTTTCTTGTGGTGCGGCAGGTGCAGATTGTTGTTGAGGAACATGAGCGACAGAAGCGGCGATGCTTCCACAACAATAGTGCGCTCACCCAAATCCTTCACCGCCTGATGTTCACAAAAGGAACGCACCAGCGAAAACGCAATTCCCGGCCAGGCAAACATCACCAGATAGGCCCAGACCGGAATTTCACAAATCCACACGGCATAGCCCAATGTTATCGCACAGGCCGGAATGTGAGGGGCCCAAGCTTTGGCAATTCCAGCGTCGCCCCGGGCAATAGCGACGAAATCCGCCGACCAAAACCGCACCGTTCCAATAATCGGGCCCAAAATCATGCGCCCAGCCAAAGTGTTATGAAGTGTATAGAGCTGTCTCATTGGAGCGGGTTGTAGCGCCCACTCATCCGGCAGCATGTAGTAGGATTCCGGATCAAGTGTGGGATCCGTCAAGTTGCCATCATTGTGGTGGGTAAGATGCAGTTTGCGGTAACGCCGGTAGGGAAACCAAAAACTGGGATTTATGAAAACCATCAACTCATTGAGCATCGAGTTGCGCGTCGGGTGCCCGTGCAAGACCTCGTGCTGCAAGGAGCCATGCAGAGCTATGAAATAGCCCGCAATTGGCATGATCACCCAAAACGGCAGGGCGTTGTAAAACCACATCAACAGCGCCAGCGCCCCATAGGTCAAGGCCATGAGAAAGACCGTTGGCCACTCGATTTCAGTGGGCCTTGCCGTGGCAATTTCAGTTGGTTGTTGCATAGTGTCGCAATATTGCGCTTTGCTGATTTTCGCAAGCCTTCAGGAAACCGCCACCCGATGATCGCATCGCTACCCATGTATGACTGGCCCGAAGTTCGGGCCGCGACAGACGCATGGTGGCGGGGCCTGGCCCGCCACTTCAATGTATCAATTGAACTCGACAGGTGCGCCGAACCTTCGGCCCTATGGCGCAGCGCCGACCTCTTTTTCAGCCAAACCTGCGGCTATCCCTTTACCCATGAATTCAAGGGCTTGCTGAACTATGTTGGCACGCCACATTATGCGGTGGATGGGTGCGACGGGGCCAATTACCGCAGCATAATATTTGCCAGGGATCGTTTGCCGCTGGAAGAATTTCGCGGCGCAACGGCGGCCGTAAATGGTCCGGACTCCATGTCCGGCATGTTGGCCCTCAAATTGATTTTTGCGCCCCTGGCTAGAGAAGGCGCGTTTTTTTCGCGAGCCTTCAAAACCGGCGGGCACATAAATTCACTTGCTGCAGTGCGAGAGGGTCGAGCTGACGTTTGCGCCATTGACGCTGTTTGCGTGGGGCTGGCACGGCGCTGCCGTCCGGACTATCTCGATGGCGTGTTCGAAATTGCCCGCTCGCCACAGGTGCCGGGGTTGCCCTATGTCACGCGCGCCGCAAATGCCGAGGCAATTCAAACCGCACTCAGCGCTGCCTTTGCTGACCCAGAATTGCAAGACCCCCGCGATCAACTCTTCTTGAGTGGCTATTCAGCACTCGAACCCCAGTCCTATGACCGGATAACCCAACTGGAATCAGAAATGCAAAAGGCTGGAGGCCTCAACTTGTTATGAGCATCGAACTTTACACATGGGGCACGCCCAACGGAAAGAAAATATCCATTGCACTTGAGGAAATGGCGCTGCCCTATTCAGTTCACCCCGTCAACATAGGCAAAGACGAACAATTCGCCCCCGATTTTCTGAAGATTTCCCCCAACAATAAAATTCCGGCAATCGTTGATACTGACAATGGCCAGTCAGTTTTCGAATCTGGCGCCATTCTCATGTACCTCGGCAACAAGAGCGGTATGTTTTACCCAGGCGAACTGGCAGCGCGCATCAAGGTGAATGAGTGGCTGATGTGGCAAATGGGAGGCTTCGGCCCAATGCTGGGCCGCGCCCACCAGTTTCTGCATTATCATGTGGGCAAAGCCCCCTTTGCCGAGGAGATGTTTGAAAAGGAAGCCCAGCGCCTCTACGGTGTGCTGGACACCCAGCTGGGCAAAACCGAATTCATGGCAGGCGATTATTCCATAGCCGATATGGCCACCTTTCCATGGGCCGCCCGCCACCAATGGCAACGCGTGGACCTCAACAATTTTCCAAACGTCAAACGCTGGTACCTGAATATTGCTGCGAAGCCTGCGGTTCTAAAGGGTTATGACGTTCCAACCAAAGGATCAGCAATCCCCATGCCGGCTTAGCGGCGGCTTGGAATGGTCTCGTCAGCCGATGGCCGCGCTTTCACAAATTCGTCGCGTGTCTCGCAGTGAAGCGAGAGGGCATGAAGTTTGGGATATTTGTTTGCCGGGAAAGCTTCAGGCACGCGCTGCTTCATGTGGCCGATCATGCAAGCGATCGTAATATCAGCTTGCGACATATGATTGTTGAAAAACCACGGCGTGCTGCAATCGCGCTCAAGTTTTTCAAGTGCAGCAGTAATTTGCGTTAGACAGCGCTTCTCCCAGTCTTTGCTAATGCTTTTGGCGTCATGAAAATAACGCTCGAAAAATGTGGCGACCGCTTTTTCGGAGATCCCTGTCGCCACAACTACCGCCTGCAAAACTTTCCGCCGCAGCGGACCGTGGGCCGGGGTCAAGGCCCGCGCGGGCCCCGCCATTTCATCCAGGCAATCAATGATGGCGCCAGAGTCAACCAATGTTTCACCTGTCTCTAAAATTAGAGACGGCACCCGGACCAGCGGGTTGATCGCTTGCATTAATTTGAAGTTGCCAAACACAGAAAGCGGATTACGCGTAAACGGCATATGATAATAATTCAACGTAACCGCAACACGGCGAACAAACGGAGAGTCAAATTGGCCAACGAGGATCATGAAGCCAGTATTGCGCTAACACGAGCGCGTTTCAAGCACCTTGGCTTTTAAGGGATTGAGCGTCAGAAATCTGAATATTGATCGATTTCCCAAGCACCGAGAACGCACGTTCTAATTTGGCAATGCTGGTCGCGTGATTGAGATCAAGCAGACGGTCAATCTCCTGACGGTGCAAATCCATCTTGCGCGCAAGATCAGCCTTGCGAACACCACTTTTCCACATTTGCTGATATAGAAGAACCTTGACCTCTGCCTGAACGGGAAGTGTGACACGCGGGTCGGAAGCTTTGCCTTTGGAGGGCGCGGGAATTTCTTCGCGATCAGAAATCCGAGCAGCAATCGCCTCTTCAAATGCTCCAACAGCATAAGACAGAGCATCGGCCTTGTCTTTGCCGAACGTCACCAGTTCCGGAAAATCAAGTGATGTCACGAGAATTGTCCGATTGGAATCTGGTTTCAGAACAACGCGATAACTGATCACTTTAGCCCTAACTGTTTTTTATCGCATGAACCAAGCCCGTTCCCAAGTCTTTGCCTTTGCCATGGGCAGGGAGTTGGGTTTTCTTGCCTTTGTACTTGACTGTAATATGCCCACTTCCACCCTCATGGGTTTCAAATGTGCATCCTCGCTTGGCAAGCCAGCGACGAAATTCTGAATAATTCATATGTGAAACCTCGAGTAGTAATCACTCACAACGCCACTTGCCGATTCCTACCCGATTAGAGTCTTTGCTCTTTCACGATAATTTACGTAAAAAAACAAATTGTCAACATAAATGTTGGCAACTAGTTGAGGCGCTCCAGTGCGGTTTTCCGCCCCATCAAGGGCAGCAATGCTGCCAGTTCTGGGCCGTGGTCCAGGCCGGTGAGAGCCAACCGCAGGGGCATGAAAAGTTGTTTCCCCTTGCGGCCGCTGGCCACTTTCAAGGCTTCCGTCCAGGCTTTCCAAGTAGTCGCATCCCATGGCTCGGCCGGCAAGTCCTTGGCGGAAGCTGATACAAATGGGCGGTCTTCGTCAGCCACCACCGGAGTGATCTGGCTCGAAATGATGTCATGCCAAAGCTTGGCATCTGACAGTTTTTCCAAGTTTCCGCGCACCGCCAGCCAGAATGCCTCGCTGCCAAATCCGAGCCTGTCTTTCACAGCCTCCCACGGCAGCATGTGCAACAGCTTCGCATTGAGCCCTCTCAGTTCAGCCTCATCAAACCGCCCCGGTGCGCGCGATAGCTTGCTGAGGTCAAAACCCGCAATCAGCTCTTTATAGTCTGCGCACGGATGGATGGCGTCAGATGTACCCAGCAATGCGGCATGGCTGACAACCGCCATCGCTTCCAATCCGCCCTCACGCATCGCCGAAATGGAGAGCGACCCCAACCGCTTGGAAAGGCCCTGGCCATCAGCCCCAATCAGCAGGCTGTGATGCCCATAACTTGGAACGGAGCCACCCAGCGCTTTCGTGATTTCGATTTGAATGGCGGCGTTCACCACGTGATCCTCGCCACGGATGACATGCGTGATGCCAAATTCAATGTCATCGACAACGGAGGAAAAAGTATAAAGGCAAGTTCTATCTTCACGCACCAGCACGGGGTCAGACTGCGAGGCCGTATCAATGTGTGCCGGCCCCCGAATGAGATCATTCCATTCAACCTGATGGTGGTCGAGCTTAAAACGCCAATGGGGCTTGCGTCCTTCTGCTTCCAGCTTGGCGCGGTCTTCGGTGGTAAGCTTCAAGGCCGCGCGATCATAAACCGGTGGCAAATGCCGCGCCTGCTGGCGCTTGCGCTTCCTGTCCAATTCATCGGCGGTTTCATAGCAGGGGTAAAGCCGATCAGATGCCTTCAATATTTCCGCTGCCGCATTATATTTGTCCAAGCGTTTTGACTGGCGCTCAACGCGGTCCGGCTTGATGCCCATCCAATCCAGGTCAACCGCAATTGAATCCGCATATTCGGTTTTTGAACGCACCGTATCCGTGTCATCGTAACGCAAGATGAATTGCCCGCCGGTCTTCTTCGCCAGCAACCAGTTCAAAATAGCCGTCCGCGCATTGCCAATATGAATGCGGCCTGTGGGCGAAGGAGCAAAGCGGAGAATTGTCATTCAGTTCTTGTCTCGAAATGCATTGGTAATCGGGTAGCGCCTGTCGCGGCCGAAGTTGCGTCTTGTGATCTTGACGCCCGGCGCCGCCTGGCGGCGCTTGTATTCGGCGATGTAGAGCATGTGTTGAATGCGCTTGACCAGCACTTCGTCATGGCCGCGCGCCACAATTGCAGCAAGGGGCAACTCTTCTTCAACCAGTCCGGCGAGAATGTCATCAAGCACGTCATAAGGCGGCAGCGTATCCTGATCCTTCTGATTTTCGTGGAGCTCCGCTGTTGGTGGCTTCGTGATGATCCGCTCGGGGATGACTACCCCTTGCGTGTTGCGCCATTTTGCCAGGCGGAACACCTGTGTCTTGTAAACATCCTTGATCGGATTGAAACCGCCATTCATGTCGCCATAAAGCGTGGCATAACCCACCGACATTTCCGACTTGTTCCCCGTGGTCAAAACCATCGAGCCGAACTTGTTTGAAATGGCCATGAGGACAACGCCGCGCGTGCGCGACTGGATGTTCTCTTCTGTCACGTCAATATTTTTTTCGGCAAACATGGGCTTCAGCGCTGAAAGAAATCCTTCAACCGGCTCCTTGATAGGCACCACGTCATAGCGCACGCCCAGAAGTTTGGCGCAGGCTTCTGCATCAACAAGGCTGTCTTTACTCGTGTAGGCATAGGGCAGCATCACGCAATGAACGCGGTCCTTGCCCAACCCATCAACCGCCATGGCAGCGACCACGGCGGAGTCTATGCCGCCCGAGAGGCCCAGCACGACGCCGGGAAACCGGTTTTTCTCCACATAGTCCTTGAGGCCAAGAACACAGGCCTTCCAGGTTTCTTCCTCGCCCTCGGGAAGCTTCGCAATTTCGCCAGGTGTAACCCGCCAGCCGCCCGCACCGCGTGTCCATTCTGTCAGCGTGACGGCTTCTTCGAACATCGGCATTTGAACTGCCAAAGTGCGATCCGCGTTCAGCACAAAAGATGCGCCGTCAAACACAAGCTCATCCTGCCCGCAAACCTGATTGAGGTAAGCCATGGGCAATCCGGTTTCCGTGACGCGCGCCACAACAAGGTTCAGGCGCACATCATCCTTGTTGCGTTCAAACGGCGAACCGTTGGGCACCAGCAGGATTTCAGCGCCCGTCTCAGCCAGGGTTTCGCAGGTTTCCTCGGTCCAGATATCTTCACAGATCGGAACCCCGATGCGAACGCCTTTGAATGAAATGGGCCCCGGCGCCGGCCCCGCCTGAAACACGCGCTTCTCGTCAAACACGCCGTAATTCGGCAAATCATATTTGAAACGCACAGCCTCAACCCTGCCATCCTTCAACAGGGCAACCGAATTGTAGGTCTTGCCCCCTTCCGCCCAGGGTGTTCCCATTAGAATTGCCGGGCCTGTCTTTGTGTCAAGCGCCAGTTCCTCAACGGCTGCTTTGCATTGGGCCACGAAGCTGGGCCGCAGAACCAGATCCTCTGGCGGGTATCCACAGATGAAGAGCTCAGAAAACAGGATGAGATCAGCCGTCGAAGCTGTCTTGCAGGCTTCGCGGGCCTTCGCCAAATTGGCCTGAATGGCGCCCAGCGTTGGGTTCAGCTGCGCCAATGCTATAACGAGTCTATCGGTCATGGCCCGCCTCTTAGCCTATGCACCGCGGGGCTTCAATGTTGACGATGCGGGCAAAACTCACCAAAACACCAGCATGACCATATCGGACATGATTAACCGCAACGATCCCAGGTCCATGGCCGTTTTGGCGAGTGACCGGGAACCATTAACCTATGCGGCACTTGCAGCGATTGTGGTTCAAACCCAGATGAGCCTCAACGCGGCAGGGCTTGGCCGCAAAGACAAGGTGGCAATCGTGCTTCCCAATGGTCCGGACATGGCCATCGCCTTTGTGGCCATTTCGGCTGCTGCTGTTGCAGCCCCCCTGAATCCCGCTTTCCGCGAAGATGAATTTCGCTTTTACATGGAAGACCTGAATGTGAAAGCGTTGGTCGTTGAAAAGGGCAGTGTGTCCCCGGCTGTGGTGGCGGCAAAAAGCCTGGGGCTTGCGATCATTGAGTTCGCGGACCACGCATTCGAAACTTGCCTGCGCGGGCAGGCCGCCCATCCCGGTTTCCTGACGATCGACGAAGTGGCCCTCGTGCTTCATACCTCTGGAACGACGTCACGCCCGAAGATCGTGCCGCTGACGCAAGGCAACCTTGTGGCTTCCGCTGGTAACATTGCAAACACACTGCGGCTGACAAACACTGATCGCTGCATGAACATCATGCCACTGTTTCACATCCACGGGCTGCTGGCGGCCGTGTTGGCAACATTGAGCAGTGGCGGCTCAGTATTTTGCACTCCCGGTTTCAACGCGCTGAAGTTCTTTGGCCAACTGGAGGAGGCAAAGCCCACCTGGTACACGGCGGTTCCCACCATGCATCAGGCCATCCTGTCGCGGGCCGATAGAAATGCGGCAAGCATCAAGGCTAATCCACTGAGGTTCATTCGTTCCAGTTCCGCCTCTTTGCCGGTGCCCGTGTTCACCCAACTGGAGAAAGCATTTGGCTGCCCAGTCATCGAAGCCTATGCGATGACAGAAAATGCCCACCAGATGACGTCAAACCAATTGCCACCGGCCAAACGAAAAGCTGGAACGGTGGGCTGTGCAGCTGGACCAGAAGTATCAGTGATGTCACCAGATGGCGTAGTTTTGGGAGCGGGTGAGGAAGGCGAAATCGTAACCCGTGGACCCAACGTAACTCCGGGTTATGAAAACAATGATGCAGCCAATGCCACAGCATTCGCTCACGGCTGGTTCCACACCGGCGATCAGGGCATCATGGATGAAGATGGTTATCTCAAGATCACCGGGCGATTGAAAGAGATCATCAATCGCGGCGGTGAAAAGGTGGCGCCTGCCGAAGTCGATGAGGCGTTGCTCGAACACACCGCAGTTCATCAGGCCGTTGTTTTTGCAATTCCCCATGAAAAACTCGGTGAGGATGTGGCCGCCGCCGTTGTCTTGCGGGAAGGCATGACGGCCACAGAGCGCGAGTTGCAGGATTTTGTGAATGGCAAACTCGCGGCATTCAAAGTGCCGCGGAAAATTGTGTTCCTGGATGAGATTCCAAAAGGTGCCACCGGAAAATTGCAGCGCATCGGACTGGCGCAGAAACTGGGTCTGGCATGACAAAGATTTGCATTTTTGGAGCCGGAGCCATTGGCGGTCTTGTAGGCGCAAAGCTGGCGCGGAAAGCCGAAGCCGACGTTTCACTGATTGCGCGGGGAGCCCACCTTGCAGCGATGGAAAGCAATGGCCTGACGCTGAAGCAGGATGGCGAAACATTCACGGTTCGCCCTCGCGTTACGTCTGACTCGAAAACACTGGGACCGCAGGATTTTGTGATTGTGACGGTGAAGGCCAATGCGCTGACGTCTGTGCTTGATCAGCTACAACCGCTGATTGGAAATGATACCGCCGTTCTCTTCGCGCAAAACGGTGTTCCTTGGTGGTACTTCTATAAGCACGGCGGGCCATATGATGGCCATACAATCGAGAGTGTTGATCCGGGCGGTGAAATCTGGAAACGCATCGGGCCGGAGCGAGCCCTGGGCTCGGTTGTCTGGCAGGCCGCAAGCCTGGAATCACCTGGTGTCATCGCCCATCACTATGGTGAGCGCATGCCGATTGCTGAACCATCGGGAGAAAAGTCGGAACGCGCACAAGTGCTCAGTAGGTTTCTGGTGAGCGCTGGCATAAAAAGCCCAGTGCGTGGAAATTTGCGCGATGAAATTTGGTTGAAGCTTTGGGGCAACCTGAGTTTCAATCCGGTAAGCGTGTTGACGCTGGGAACATTGGATCAATTGGCAGGCGACACAAACACCCGCCGTGTTATTCTGGCGATGATGCAAGAATCGCGTGCAGTGGGCGAAGCCCTGGGGGTGAAATTCACCGTCGATGCCGAAGAAAGAATGGAAATGGCAGCCAAGGTTGGCAGTCATCGCACGTCAATGTTGCAGGATGTTGAAGCCGGAAGGCCAAACGAACTTGATTGCCTGCTGGGCGCCGTCATAGAATTGGCACACCTTGTAGGCATTGCGACGCCGACTTTGAATATAGTTTACGACTTAACCAAATTTCGCAGTAGGATATAAAAATGCGCCTGGATAATGAAAAGCCGAGTGACAATGTTGAAGATCGCCGTGGCCAGGGCGGCTTTGGTTTTCCGCGTCGTGGCGACGGCGGCAATCGGATCAACCTTCCGATGGGGGGTCGTGGCGGGGGATTAAGCCTCCGCACCCTCATCATTTTGGTTGTGGTTTATCTCGTGCTCAAATTCGTTTTTGGCGTGGATCTGCTGCAAATGTTGAATAGTGGCGGCATCCAGCCGCCAAGCGGAAGCACCCAGATTGACCAGCCAACAGAACCAGTTGGAGGCGCCAGCTCGATCAACGTTACGGGAGATGCGGGAAAGGAGTTTGTCGGACGTGTTCTGGGCTCCACCGAACGCGTGTGGGATGGAATATTCAAGCAAATGGGGAAGCAATATGTGGCGCCAAACCTGGTGCTGTTTACCGGTCTTGTGCAGTCCGCCTGCGGAACAGCACAAGCGGCAATGGGGCCGTTCTACTGTCCGGCTGACAGCAAAGTCTATATTGATCTCTCGTTCTATCAGGACATGCGCGATAAGCTGGGCGCCCCCGGCGATGCCGCACAGGGCTATGTTATCGCCCACGAAATTGGCCATCACCTGCAGAACCTGTTTGGCCTGGCAGAACAGGTAAACCAGCAGCGGTCACAAGTTTCGGAAGAGGAGGGCAATGCGTTGTCCGTCCGCATGGAATTGCAAGCTGACTGCTATGCTGGAATTTGGGGCAATCGGTCCAAAGTGTTTGAGCAGGGTGATATTGAGGAAGCCTTGAATGCCGCCACGCAAATCGGCGACGACCGCTTGCAAAAGAAATCCCAGGGCTATGTGGTGCCGGAATCATTTACTCATGGATCATCCGAACAACGGGTGCGCTGGTTCAAAAAGGGCTTTGAAGCCGCTGATCTCGACCAATGCGATACTTTTGGAAGTGATCAACTCTAACTGCAACCAGCTTTCGTGAGCCGATATCGCACGACACCTCACAATCCTGTGACTCGCGCGTTCGTGTTTTGCTTGTCATTGCGTGAGTCCGCATGATGCAACGGAGACGACAAGTCTCGCAATTACGAGGGTTAAGAACAATGTTGAAATTTGTAACAGCTGCTTTGGCGGCTGGGGCGTTTACTATTGCCCCGGCCTATGCCGATGAAATGATGAAATGTGATGACGCCAACATGATGAAAATGGAAAAGATGGTTAAGGAAACCACTGATCCTGCCATGAAGAAACAAATGGAAATGGCTGCTGGCGAATTGGAAATGGCCACGAAAGCCATGAAGGCCAGCATGTCCAAGGAGTGCGAAATGCACCTCAACCAGGCAGCCATGGAACTCAAGAAGAAGTAACGGTCTTTCAAAATGGAAACGGGCGCTCACAAGCGCCCGTTCAATAATACAGTCTGAAGAACTTAAGCTTTTTTCATAGCGCCTTTTATGAGAGCCACAACGACCATGAGAACAGCGCCGCCAACGCCGCCGCCTACGACCTGTTGAACGATTGCGCCAATATCCAAGCCGCCAGCTGCAGCACCCGCAGCAGCGTCTGCCACTGCACCACCGCCCAGCACCGCAGAAAGAATTTGGCCCCCAATACCGCCGCCGACAACACCGGCAATCGTATTGCCCAAGGTACCAAGGCTCTTGTCTGGCATCGCCATGCCAGCAGCATTGCCGCCGATTGCACCAACAACGAGTTGGATGATAAGTGAGGTGATATCCATACTGTAATCCCCTGATTTATGCATTGGCTGACTTGTTGCCAGCGCAGTGATTCTACCAGAGATTGACCAAAAAACATAGCTTCAAATCAGTTTCGCATTGGGCCCTGCGCGATCAACAGATCCCAAATCTCATCAAAATGCGAAACCACATGATCTGGTGAAAATTCTGCCACTGGCCTTGCCGTATAGCCAAACGTCACAGCAATGACAGGCACGCCAGCGGCTCGCGCAGTTAGGATATCCGTTTCGCTATCGCCAATCATGATCGCATTCGTCGCATTGCATCCAAGTCTTCTAAGCGTCTCATGCAGTGGCGCGGGATCAGGCTTGGCGATGTTGATTGTATCGGGCCCCACGATGGCGCCAAAGTATTTTGCCAAATTCAACGCGTTCAAAAGCTGCACGGAGTAGCGTTCTATTTTGTTGGTGCAAACACCCAGCGCGAAGTCTGCGGCCTTGCAGCGTTCGAGCAAATCCACAACGCCCGGAAATGCCAAACTGTTTACGGCGATGTTCCTTTCGTAATAGCGCAGTAATTCAGCATGCGTGTAGCTGAGTGTCTTCTCATCGATTTCATCGCCAGTTGCCGCAAAGCAGCGTTCGATGAGCGCCTTTGCCCCATGCCCAACAAAGCTGCGCACCTCAGTCATGGTAACGGGCCGTCGTTGCATGAGTGATAGGGCGTGGTTTGTGGCGGCCATGAGATCGGGCGCTGTATCAACCAAAGTGCCGTCCAGATCAAAAACAACGGCTCTCTTGGTCATGCAGTCTCCAGAAATCTGGCCTGTTTGAGTAGTCACGAACCTTGTGCTAACACCCAGCCAAATTCAAGTGGAGTTGGCCATGGATATTCGAAAAACACAGGCGTTGAGCGACATACTCAAAGACAAGTCATTGCTCAAGGACAAATGCTACATTGACGGCAAATGGCTGGGCGCCGCCTCATCAATCGACGTCACCAATCCCGTCAACGATAGTGTTGTGGGGTCTGTGCCCAAAATGGGAACGGCAGAAACCCGCGCCGCCATAGAGGCAGCTCACCGCGCGCAAAAGGATTGGGCCAGGAAAACCGCAAAGGAGCGCGCCGGCATTTTGCGCAAGTGGTTCACCCTGATGATGGAAAATCAGGAAGACCTGGCCCAGATCATGACCGCAGAGCAGGGTAAGCCACTGGGCGAATCCCGCGGCGAAGTGGGCTATGGCGCATCGTTCATTGAGTTCTTTGCCGAGGAAGCCCGCCGCATTTATGGCGAAACAATTCCCTCGCCATTTCCCAATGGCCGCATCGTTGTGATCAAGCAGCCGGTGGGCGTGGTGGCAGCGATTACGCCATGGAACTTCCCCAATGCCATGATCACCCGCAAGGCTGGCCCAGCCCTTGCCGCAGGCTGCACATTTGTTTGCAAGCCAGCTTCGGAAACCCCACTCTCGGCCTTGGCGCTGGCCGAACTGGCGCACCGCGCCGGAATGCCGCCTGGTGTATTTTCAGTCATCACCGGTTCTGCCCGTGAAATTGGCGCGGAAATGACGAGCAACCCGATCGTCAAGGCATTGACCTTTACAGGGTCCACCGAGATCGGCCGCATACTTATGGCCCAATGTGCGCCAACCATCAAAAAGCTGGGTCTCGAACTGGGCGGCAATGCGCCGTTCATCGTGTTTGATGATGCCGACCTGGATGCAGCTGTTGCCGGTGCGATGATCTCAAAATATCGCAACGCTGGCCAAACCTGCGTATGCGCCAACCGCATTCTGGTGCAGGAGGGCGTCTATGACAAATTCACGGAGAAGCTCGCGGTCGCCGTTAATAATCTGAAAGTGGGCGATGGTGCTGAGCCAGGTGTTACGACGGGTCCACTCATTAACCGGGCCGCTGTTGCCAAGGTGCAGGAACACATTGACGACGCGGTGAGCAAGGGCGCCAAAATCGTCACGGGTGGAAAATCCATCGGCGGAAACTTCTTTGAGCCCACATTGCTTCGCGATGTGACAACCGACATGGTCGTGGCGCGCGAAGAAACCTTCGGGCCAGTAGCACCCCTCTTCAAATTCAAGACCGAAGAAGAAGCCATCGAAATGGCCAACGACACCGAATTCGGCTTGGCCTGTTACTTCTACACCCGCGACATTGGCCGCGTATGGCGCGTTGCCGAAGCGCTTGAATATGGCATGGTGGGCATTAACGAGGGCATCATCTCGGCGGCGGAAGCGCCCTTCGGCGGAATGAAACAATCGGGCATCGGCCGCGAGGGTTCCCATCACGGTGTCGAGGAATATATCGAAATGAAATATATGCTCATGGGGGGGCTGGGAAAATGACACCGGATCAAATGAAAAAGGCAGCGGCTGAAGAGGCGCTGAAACTTGTATTGCCTGGCATGATATTGGGGCTTGGAACGGGCTCAACAGCCGATCACTTCACCAGAGGACTCGCCGCGAAAATAAAAAAGGGTCTGGACGTCAAGTGCATTCCAACGTCCAGGGCGACAAAGGAACTGGCCGAGAGCCTTGGCGTTCCCCTCACAACCCTTCAAGCCCATCCACAACCCGATCTCACTGTTGACGGAACGGACGAATTTGACGCAGATTTCAACCTCATCAAAGGCGGTGGCGGCGCCCTGTTGTATGAAAAGATCGTGGCAACATCTTCGCACCGCATGGCAGTGATAGCCGATGAATCAAAGAAGGTAAAAACCCTCGGCAAGTTTCCCCTGCCTGTTGAAGTCGTAAAGTTCGGCGCCAAGTCCACGGCATTCAAGCTGGACCGGGCTTTCAAATACCTGAAAATGGACGCCAAGCTGATGCTTCGCGTGCGTGACAAGAAGCCGTTCGTGACCGATGGCGGCCACTTTATTATTGATTGCGCAGTGGGGGCAATCGCTGAACCGGAAAAATTGACCCGTGTGCTCAAAGCCATTTCAGGTGTCGTGGACAACGGTCTCTTCGTTGGCATCTGCGGAATGATATTCATGGGCACCCCCAAGGGCGTGAAAGTTTTCAAGCGTAAATGAGCGCTGCGTTTGACTATGACCTCTTTGTAATAGGAGCAGGTTCAGGCGGCGTTCGCGCTGCCCGCATTGCCGCAAAGCACGGAGCGAAAGTGGCCGTTGCCGAAGAATACCGCGTCGGCGGCACTTGCGTAATCCGTGGCTGTGTTCCCAAAAAGCTCCTCGTCTATGCGTCGAAATTTGCCGAAGAATTTGAGGATGCAATTGGCTTCGGCTGGACCAGCGAAAAAGTCACCTTCGACTGGTCAACTCTGATCGAGAACAAGGACAAGGAAATTGACCGGCTGAACAAGGCCTATATTCGAAATCTTGAAGGGGCAGGGGCAGAGCTTATTCTCGAACGCGCCGTTGTCCTGGACCGCAATACAGTGCAATTGGCTTCCGGCAGGAAAATCACCGCGAAATATATTCTGGTCGCCACCGGCGCCACGCCATTCGTTCCGCGCCATCTGCCCGGCCACGAGTTGGCAATAACGTCAAATGAAGCGTTCCATCTCGAAAAATTGCCCCGGCGCATATGCATTGTGGGCGGTGGTTATATCGCCGTGGAGTTTGCCGGAATATTTCATGGCCTCGGCGTTGAAACCGTCCTTATCTATCGCGGTGAAAAAATTCTGCGTGGATTTGATGAAGATCTCCGCGATCATCTCACTGCGGAAATGCAGAAGAAGGGCATCGAAATCCGCACCCAAGCCCACATCAGCAGGATAGAAAAAAGCGGTGAGGGAGTTCGGGTGACACTGGAAGACGGCGCAGCCTTTGGCGCGGGCCACGTCATGTTTGCCACCGGCCGCATTCCCAATGTGGCAGGCTTGGGCCTTGAAAATGCTGGCGTTCATGTCACCCCGCATTATGCGGTGAAGGTGGACGAATATTCCCGCACCACGGCCGATAACATCTATGCGGTGGGCGATGTCACCAACCGGGTGAACCTGACCCCCGTTGCAATCCGTGAAGGCCACGCCTTTGCTGACACGGTTTTCGGCGGCAAGGATATCAAGGTTGATCACAAGCTGATACCGACAGCCGTATTCTCGCAACCGGAAATTGGCACAGTGGGGCTAACTGAATCCCAGGCCCGCGAGGCCCACGCCAAAGTTGATATTTACAAATCATCTTTCCGCCCCATGAAACACACGCTCTCTGGTCGCGATGAACGCATGATGATGAAGCTCGTGGTTGATGGTGAAACCGACCGCGTGCTCGGCTGTCACATCTGCGGCCCCGATGCTGGAGAAATGGCGCAACTCCTTGGAATTTCCCTGCGTCTCGGAGCCAAGAAATCAGACTTCGATGCCACAATGGCGGTGCATCCGACAGCCTCGGAGGAGCTCGTAACCATGCGTGACAAGTGGATTCCCTAGTCCAAAATCTCAAACGTTGCCTCAACCGTCTTCCCGTCATTGATCGGCAAAATATCCTGCGGGCAGCAGGACATGGCGACGATGCAATCAAGCTCGGCGCGGAAGATCACGTAATCATTGGGCTTGGCCATTGAGATGCCCCATTCCAGCGCGCCATCCTGCCGCCACGGAATATTCATGAAGGTGTTGAGCGAGGCGGGCGTGTAAGGCAGATAAATGCCGAGCTCGGCCAATCCGGCGTGCATGTTGTCCTTGCAGTTGTCATGATAGCTCGTGCAGCCCAACAGCCCATAGCGCTCGTTATCGCAGGGTGCGATCAATGTATCGTGGCGACCCGGAGACGTGTCGGCTTCCAGCGTCAGAATCGGACGCCGCCGATTGGTGATCATCTTGTCGCCAACAATGGGGTAAAGCCTGGTCCAATAGGCGCGGCACTGCTCCATGCCCATGTATTCCAGTGTGGATCCCGCCACAAACGCCCAGGTATCAACAATCTGCTTGCCATGGGGATTCATGATCTTGATGGCTTGGCCCTTATTTAAGCGTGCTGCCTTGCCCCGGCGCGCAGGTATCGTGTAAACGGTGCCCAACTCTGTATCTCCTTGATTTGGAAGCCTGTAACCATCATGACCGATAAGCCCGCGACACTTGACTATCGCGAGACTGTATTTCTGCCAAAGACCGACTTTTCCATGAAAGCCGGGCTGCCGCAACTGGAACC
>JANNXN010000075.1:0-5519 GCA_031409595.1 Rhodobiaceae bacterium | reverse complement strand
CCTTTGGCGCGGGCCTCGGACCAGTTCTGACCGGGCGCAGACACGCCCACCAGCACTTTGATCGGACCGTCTTTCGGGAAGTTTGCCGATTGTGCCTTGCCGAGCGAATAGCCAGCGGGAACAAATCCTTGGCCGATAAATGCTTGGCGCGCATTTCCTGCAGCCCCTTCCAGATCATCTACGTTTGACGCAATCACAATAATTCCGGCATCCCGCGCGCGCTTGATCACGTCGTCAAAGGCTTTGTTATCGACAATCGAGGTGATCAACGCGTCCGGTTTGCGAGCAATCGCCGCTTCCATGTTGGCGACCTGCTCTTGCGCTGATCCATCGGTCTGCACATAGACCATCTGACATTTGGCGGCGACCTTGGCGCAGGCGTCATCATAGCCTTTTTGTACTGCTTGCCAGAATGTATTTGATGCGCCGGAATGCACTGTAAATGCGATATCCAACGGGTCTGCCGCCAGCGCCGCGGTCGAGACTGTTGAGAGTAATGCTGCAAACATCAGGCTTTTTAATTTAGTCATCATTTTCTCCTCCAAGATTGTTTTAAGTTGTTGTTCGGCGTCTTGTCGTGTTGAACCTCTTGTCAATCTCCGGATGGAGCTCGAGGCCAAGGCCAGGTCCCGCTGGTACAGTAATCATGCCATTCTTAACTGGCGGAACTTCGGTGACCACATCGCGATACCAAGTCTTGTAAAAGGCCCGGACAGATTCCTGGATAAGCGCGTTGGGTGCGTTCAGTGAAAGGTGCGTGGACGCCGCAAGAACTACGGGTCCTGTACAGTCGTGCGGAGCAACAGGCAGCTTCCATGCTTCCGCCATTGCGGCGATCTTGCGGGCTTCCGAAAGGCCACCACACCAAGCGAGATCAAGCATGATGACACCTGCGGCTTGCGTCTCAAGGAGGTCGCGAAACCGAAAACGGCTGGCGAGTGTTTCCGATGCACAAACAGGTGCGATTGAGTTCTCAGCATAGCGCTTGAGATCGCCAAGTGTATCCATTTTTATGGGGTCTTCGTGCCAATAGGTATCATATGGCGCAAGTGCTCGCGCTATGCGGATCGCAGGCATGAGTTGCCACATCGAATGAAACTCGACCATGATATCCATCCGGTCGCCTACAGCTTTGCGAATTTTTTCGAAAGGCTTCAGCGCCGATTTCAGGTCCTCGTTGGAAATAGACCAACCCATGGTCTTTTCTGCTGCTATATCAAACGGCCAGATTTTCATCGCCGTAATGCCTTCATCGAGAAGCGATTCTGCAAGCTCATCAGCGCGGTTCAGGAAGGCGTCGAGATCATTCAATCCAAGTGCTGGATCGGAAGTTTCAAGCCCCCAGTTCTTCGTCGATTGAGATTCACCCTTACGCATGTAGTGTGTGCCAGCGCAGGTATTGTAGGTTTTGATTTCTTGCCGCGTCCAACCCCCAAGCAGCTGAACAATCGGTTGATTGGTATACTTGCCAAAGAGATCCCAAAGGCCAATATCAACAGCTGAAGCTGCCCGCGTTTCAACGCCGGTCGCGGCAAAGCCAAGATGGTCAACCAGGTCGCGCGAAATAGCATCAATGCGCAAGGGGTCGCGTCCAATGAGGCGAGGTGCCACGGCCTCGTGCAGATAAGCTTCCACCGCACCAGGGTGCATGAAGGTTTCACCAAGCCCTGAAATGCCTTCGTCTGTGTGAATCTGCAACCACAATAGATTGCCGAATTCAGCGATACGGATGGTTTCGAGGCTGGTGATTTTCATCGGAGATTATGTCACCCCCGCAGCAAGCAAAACCTTGACCGAATTGTCGAAATGTTCCGCCATGAACGCGGCGGCATCCTTGGTGTCTTGACGCGCGATGGCATCGGCAATCCGCATGTGACAGGCCATCGAGTCCCGGCGCTCGACGTCTGACGAGCGACTATTCCACGCGATATGCCACGTCTGCTGCGTCACCACCCGGAACGAACTTACGAGCAAAGAAAACAATGGATTTTTTGATGCCTGGGAAATAGCTTCATGGAACGCGATGTCATGCTCTTTGACGATTGGTGGATTGGCAAAATCCCGGTCCATCGCAGCCGCCAGACGCGAAATCTCCAGAGACTCTTCGTTTGTCCGGCGCAAGGCAGCGAGCGTCACAGTCCGCATTTCAACGGTACGGCGCACATCATAAATTTGCTGGATGGATACCTGATCCGTCAGCACGGCGTGATTGAGAATGATGGGCAATACTGTTTCATCAATTCCCCCAACGCGGGCACGACGACCGTTGCCAATCTCAATAACACCAACAGCAGACAAAGACCGAAACGCCTCGCGGACAACAGCGCGTGAAACACCTACCTGCAGTGCAAATGTAGCTTCACTGGGAATTGGAAAGCCCAATTTGAGTTGCTGATCTCGAATGTGGTCGCTGATAGCCTTCATCGTTTTCGAGACGAGGCTTCCTTCTGTGTCGGACAATACTTCCATGGTTTTGGTCAAAGCCATCATATACCTATCTTACAGGTTTAGGTTTTATGTAAGACACAACAATTGGAAGAGGTTGTCAACGATGATCGGTATCCTGTCGATTGGACAGAGAAGCTAGACGCGTAAGGATCGGCGAAATGCCCAATGCTGAGGCAATCAGTATTCAGCAATTGAAGCGTATTCAAAGGGCCACGAAACTCAGGAGCCGTTTCTGGATGGCACAGCACACCATCTCAATTATCTTGAGTGTCCAGAGAATGTCCGGAGTGTCCAGAGAATGTCCGGAGAACAGGGGGCACATTTGGACGCAATTAGCTTCATTTGGCGCATTCAGCCCATATTTTTCAATGATTTAGGGGGGTAAGCACCTTGCTCCGAAGGCAGAGGTCACAGATTCGAATTCTGTCGGGTGCGCCAATTATTTCAAAGACTTAGATGCTATTTTTGTACTGCCAAAAATGCCCCGTCCGGAGTATGTCCGGAGAATTTGTTCGCGTGAAGTTCAGTGAATTTGAAAGCGCAGCCGACGCATACAGATAAAACTCAAGAACTGGACACGTTATGGGGCGAACACTCAACTACTCCCTGGCCACAACGGTGTCGTAGAGACCGTAGTGTGTCAGCCCCTCATGGCTTTCTATGCCTGTGTATTTGAGTGACGCGTCTGGCCTGCTGCCGGTTTTACGGACGGTTGCTTAAGTAACTCCGGCTCTCCTTTCAAATTCAATAGGGCTTAAATATCCGATTGTCGAATGCCGACGCTTGGGATTGTAGAAACGCTCGATGAAGTCGAAGACATCGGCGCGGCCTGATTGCGAGAGTGATAGACTTTGCGGCCTGTGCGCTCGGTTTTGACCGTCGAGAAGAAGCTCTCCATCGCGGCATTGTCCCAGACATTGCCAGACCTGCTCATCAAACAGGTCACACCATTGTCTTCCATGAGCCCTCTAAACTGCCCGCTGGTGTATTGGCTGCCCTGATCCGAATGATGCAACAGGGCATCCGGTCGCCCACGCGGCCATCTGGCACAATTTGTCTCCGCCATTGACAAAGCTCTTTATATTGAAACGAAGGCACAAACTGTAGGCCTAAGTGATGGCAGACAAGCTGGTGCTCGCAACCGGCTCTAGCCCTCGGTGGCTGTCTGATGAGGTTAACTCCGGACTTGAGGGTGTCTTTGCAATCCGGACAATATCAGATGTCGAGCGGCTGCGGTCCGCGCTGCTTTCCGATCGGAAACTTTAGTGGTTGGGGGAGACTACGTTGGCTTAGAGGTTGCCGCCGCTTGCCAGCAAAACGGTTTCAAAGTTACGGTAGTCGAAGCTGCGAAGCGAATTTTGCAGCGCGTTGCGGCACCTGAGATTTCTGCAGTCATCCAAAATGCGCATTTGGCACGAGGCGTAGTCGTTTATACCGGCGTTTGGCTAGCGCGTCTGGAAGGTGAGAGCGGGAAGTGACGCGCTGTAATCGACAGTCCAAGGGCAACCTGTTGAGAACCCACAACTAGAGCTACGCGGTGATCCTGAACACTGGACTGCCAAGTTCGGCAAAGATTGGCTTGCAACCTAGACCAGGACTATCGCTTGCAGACATCATGCCATTGATACGTTGGGGTGCCCCTTCTGCAATCTTCTTCGTGCCGTAACTATTGAAGTCTGTCGTCGATAGCAGAAATTCTTCAGGAGTCGATTGCGAAAGATGCGCGATGGCTGCCGTTACAAAATCACCACCCCAAGTATCTTCAATAGTCATGGCGATCCCGGTAGAAATGCATAGGTCACGCATCTGGCGGGCTTTGGTGAAGCCACCAACCTTCGAAATCTTGAGATTGACGGCATCGAATGCCCGATCTTCAAGACCACGCAAAAGTGCTTGTAGTCCATCGATGTTTTCGTCGAGAATAAACGGAAGCGCCGTCCGCTCACGGATGGCAAGGCATTCTTCATAGCTGGAACAGGGCTGTTCGATGTAGACATCAAGATCTTTTACAGCCGCAACCACGCGGGCTGCTTCGTGCATAGTCCAGCCAGTATTTGCATCGGCAATTAGAATATCACTCTGATCCAGGATATCGCGGCACTCGTGGATGCGCTTGATATCCTGATCGGCGTTACCGCCGACCTTCAACTGAAACTTAGTGTAGCCCTCTGACTTATATCCAGCGATCTTCTTCGCCATGATCTCTGGCTCTTCCTGGGAGATGGCCCGGTAGAGTTTTACCTTTTCCTGTTGCTTGCCGCCCAGCAGGCGCCAGATCGGCTGGTTCGATGCCTGACCGAGTATGTCCCAGCAAGCAACGTCGATCGCCGATTTGACATAGGGATGACCGCGTAGAACCGCGTCCATGCGCCGGTTAAGAACAGCGAGATCGCGCGGGTCCATGCCGAGGAGCTTCGGTCCAATTTCCTGGATGCCTGTGCGAACGCCCCTGCCATAAGCGGGGAGATAGGAAGCGCCCAGTGGTGTACATTCGCCATACCCCGTGATGCCCACATCTGTTTCGACAGCGACGACGGTCGCATCAAAAACATCAATCGAATTGTCGTTTGACCAATTGTAGCGGCCTTCTTTGAGCGGGAGCTCCGTGTGGTACACGGTAATGTCAATGATTTTCATGATACCTCACGTGGTGCTGAGTGTTTGCGTTCGCGAAGCAGTTTCACCAGGGTTGCTCCTGCATTTAAGATGTGTTTGCGGAGGACGCGCGCAGCCACCTTGAAATTACCAACTTGGCATTGCCTCACAATTTCCTCGTGTTCGCGTTCTGCTCTCTCGCGTCCGCCCGTATAGTAGAGTTGCATGCGAGTGAATCGATCCGTGCTCTTGAGCAGTTGATCGGCTGCTGCGACCATCTTGGGACTGTTGGCATGACGATAGAGCACGGAGTGCAGCTCGGTGTTCAGCTCGCCCCAACGTCCGACATTTGAGTCACGGAGTTCATCGCTATATTCTTGAAGAATGGTGCACAGCTGTTCATAGTCAGATGCCGTCAAACGGGGTCCGGATTTTTCCAGGAGCCGGGGTTCAATGAGAGCCCTGAATTCGAAGAG
>JANNXN010000074.1:0-45103 GCA_031409595.1 Rhodobiaceae bacterium | reverse complement strand
GGAAACATGAACTGGCTGGGAACTGATGATCAGGGCCGCGATGTGGTGGCGCGGTTGATTTATGGATTCCGGATTTCGGTTGCGTTCGGGTTGATACTCACATTTTTCTCATCAATCATTGGCGTGGCCGCAGGGGCCGTGCAGGGATATTTTGGGGGGTGGACCGACCTGCTGTTCCAACGTTTCATCGATATTTGGGCTTCGATGCCGACGCTTTATCTGCTCATCATATTGGCTGCGTTCATAACGCCAACATTCTGGCTCCTGCTGTTTATCCTCGTGCTGTTTTCGTGGACCGGGTTGGTGGGTGTGGTGCGGGCTGAATTCTTGCGGGCGCGGAATTTTGAGTATGTGCGGGCGGCCCGGGCGCTGGGATTGAGCAATACAAAAATCATGTACAAACACCTGTTGCCCAATGCCCTGATATCAACCGTCACCTTTATGCCGTTCATCCTTTCCGGTTCAGTCACCACGCTGACGGCGCTTGATTTTCTCGGGTTTGGCTTGCCGCCCGGCTCGCCATCGCTGGGTGAATTGCTGGCGCAGGGAAAGTCCAATCTGCAGGCGCCGTGGCTTGGCTTTACGGGATTCTTTGTGGTTTCCGTCATGCTGACGCTGCTGGTGTTCATCGGCGAAGCCGTGCGCGATGCGCTTGATCCGCGGAAGACTTTCGCATGAACGAGGTTCTGCTTGAGGTTAAAGATCTTTCGGTAGCGTTTCGCCAGGGAGGAAAAGTCAATCTGGCGGTTGATCGGGTTTCATTCACGCTGCGCAAGGGTGAAACCCTGGCGCTGGTGGGTGAATCCGGTTCGGGCAAATCCGTGTCGGCGCTTTCCATTTTGAAGCTGCTGCCCTACCCCGCTGCCGAACATCCATCGGGCTCCATCACTTTCAATGGCGAGGAATTGCTTGATGCGGATGAGCGCGATCTGCGGAAGGTTCGCGGCAACGACATTACCATGATTTTTCAGGAGCCTATGACTTCGCTTAACCCGCTGCATTCAGTTGAACGCCAGATCGGCGAAATCCTGGAATTGCATCAAGGGCTGACAGGCAGTGCGGCGCATGAACGCATCGTCAGCTTACTCACGAAAGTGGGCATTCGCGATCCGGAGACGCGGTTGCAGGATTACCCGCATCAGCTTTCTGGCGGCCAGCGCCAACGGGTGATGATCGCCATGGCGCTTGCCAATAATCCCGATCTTCTCATTGCTGACGAGCCCACCACAGCGCTTGATGTGACCGTGCAGGCGCAAATTTTGAAGCTTCTCAAAGAGTTGCAAGCCGAATTTGGCATGGCACTTTTGCTGATCACGCATGACCTGGGCATTGTGCGCCACATGGCAAATGATGTCTGCGTGATGCAAGGCGGCAAGGTTGTTGAAGCCGGGGATGCAAAGGTGCTGTTTGCCAATCCGCAACATGACTATACGAAGATGCTGCTGGCGGCGGAGCCCAAGGGGCAGCCACCGAAGAGCAATACTTCAGCACCCATCGTGGTTGAGACCAAGGATCTGAAAATCTGGTTTCCCATCAAGCGCGGTTTCTTTCGCAAGACCGTCGGCCATATCAAAGCTGTCGATGGCCTGGACACGGTCGTGAGAGCAGGACAGACGCTTGGCATTGTGGGGGAATCCGGGTCGGGAAAAACCACTCTCGGCCTCGCGATTTTGCGGCTGATATCTTCAACGGGTGAAATTTCGTTTCAGGGTCAGCGGATTGACGGCTTGAACTCACGCGCCATGCGGTCCTTGCGCAAGGATATGCAGATTGTGTTTCAGGATCCGTTTGGGTCGCTTTCACCTCGGCTTTCCATTTTGCAAATTGTTGAAGAGGGCTTGCTGGTTCAGGGCAGCTTGCGCAGTGCCGAGGCGCGGCGCGAGCATGTTGCCAATGCGCTGACGGAGGTTGGCCTTGATCCGGAGACCATGGACCGTTACCCGCATGAATTTTCTGGCGGGCAGCGGCAGCGCATCGCAATTGCGCGGGCCTTAGCACTCAGCCCAAAGTTCATCATGCTGGATGAGCCGACGTCAGCCCTTGATATGTCGGTTCAGGCGCAGATTGTCGATCTTTTGCGAACCCTGCAGGTTAAACACAACCTGACTTATCTGTTTATCAGCCATGATCTTAAAGTGGTGCGGGCTCTTGCCAACGACGTTATCGTGATGCGCAATGGCATTGCGGTTGAGCGGGGCCCGACGGCGCAGATATTTGAAGCACCGCAGACGGAATATACCAAGGCGCTTATTGCGGCAGCCCTCAATCTCAAGGCCGCACCTGAAAATATTGTGAGGCAATAATGGCGTTCCTGTTTGTGCTGCCGACATGGCCCGCGGATGTGTGGAAAACCGCCATGACCAAGGTGGCGCCTGATCTTGATATGCGAATTTGGCCTGACATCGGGCGGGTCGAGGATATTGACTACGCTGCTGCCTGGCTACCGCCTCCCGGTGTTTTGAAAGCGCTGCCCAACCTCAAGGTGATCTATTCGCTGGGGGCGGGCGTTGATGCCATATTGAAAGATCCCACGCTTCCGGAAGGCATTCCGGTTGTGCGGGTGAATGACGATGACCTCACCATGCGCATGACGGAATATGTTGTCTTGCATGTTCTCATGCACCACCGGCAGCAACGCCGCATCGATGCCAATCAGGCACGCAAGATATGGGACAGTTTCCCCACTCACGCGGCTTCGGCACTTTCTGTGGGCATCATGGGGCTGGGTGTCATGGGACAGGATTCAGCGCTCCGCTTGCGCGACATCGGATTTCGTGTTGCAGGCTGGAGCCGCAGCAGAAAAACAATTCCAGGTGTTGAGTGCTTTGCAGGTGCGGGAGAATTTGAGAAATTTCTGGCGCGCACTGATTTGCTGGTTTGCCTGCTGCCAGCAACCCCCGAAACTGATGGCATTATCAATCGCAATACTATTCGAAAGCTTTCGCGGAATGGTCCATTCGGCGCTCCCATTGTGATCAATGCCGGGCGCGGACGCCAGCAAGTTGCTGAAGATATACTCACCTGCCTAGATAACGGCGAGCTTTATGGCGCCACACTTGATGTGTTCGCGGTTGAGCCATTGCCTGCTGAAAGCCCCTTGTGGGTGCATCCAAAGATAACCATCACACCGCATGTAGCTGCTGATTCTGATCCCGAGGTTATCTGCGCCTATGTTTATGCGCAATTGAAGCGACACCAGGCGGGGCACCCCCTGGTCAATGTAGTGGATCGCGCGAGGGGTTATTAGAGCCGCTTAATGCTGGTGATCTGGCTGCCTGTGGCGGCGATCCGCTGGATGGCATCGACCAGCGGTTCTTCCACTGTCATCATGTGATGGCCACTGGCGTGTAGCAAGTATCTGTCATCCTTCATGATGCCAACGTGGCCATCCCAAAAAACCAGATCGCCACGGCGCAGGTTTGAAAGGTCGTTGACCATCAGATGTTTCCCCAGTTGCTCCTCCTGCAGATCGCTGTCGCGAAGAGATGCAATGCCGCAAGCTTCCAGGGAAATTTGCAGAAGGCCGGAACAATCCAACCCCTGATGGGTTTTACCGCCCCAGTAATAGGGCACGCCAAGGAATTTTTCGGCGATGCCTGCAAAGTCTGACTCATAATCATCAATGGACTTCACGTGTTGGCTGAAAACGTAGGTCCCGTTCGAAAGCTTGGAAAATTTTTCCCCAGCTTCGACAATCTCGATTGCCGCATTCAGGGGGACTGAGACCGCAGGTTGTGATTTGAGGTCAGCCGCCGGATACAGCAAGGTCGACGGCGTTGCCACCCTATGGGTTGAACGCGATTTCTTATCGCTGGCGAATTCGGCGCGAATGTACCCCACATAGTTGTCGCGCTGCAGTTGGCACCAGAGCCAACCGTTGTGGTGTTCAAACACTGAGATTTTTTCACCCAAAAGCGTTTGCGTTGTTTGCATCGCTGTTGCTGATGGCTCCCGGCGCATTGACGCAACTGGGGAGACAATCTCCATCGCTCTGCCTGCAACAAAACGCTTTGCCTCCACGCGGCCCCGCAGTCGTTCGTCTGCCAGGTCAGGACGGTAGGCATGCAATCGCTTTTTCAATTCTTCCATGTGGCCTCGCCTAAAGATTTTTTGCGTGCCTGCCGATGAGGCTGGCCAATCGATCGAGATAAAGTGCGCCTTTGACGGTGCGTTGCACCAAGACATTGCGGCGATCGGTTTCATCGCGGCGACGCGCCACAAGATCGAGCTTTCCCATTGTATCGAGGGCGCGGGTGATGACCGGTTTGGAAACTTTGAGTTTCCTGGCCAAGTCGCGGATTGTGTGTGGCGGCGCCTCCATATAAACCGTCAGCAGAATTGTCAGCTGGCGTACCGACAGGTCTGCTTGATCCTCATGCACCTGGGCCAGATTTACGTCGTGCCAAAGTTTCAAGGCCTGCGCTGTTGGGAGTTGAATAGGCATGACTGCTTGTAAGATCGTTACGGATGCGTTTCAAGTTTATTTCTTGTAGCGTTCTCCGATGAGGGCAAACAGAGCCCTAATTCCTTGGGCTTCGCCGCCTTTGGGGTGGCCAGGCTTAGCGGTTGGCGTCCAGCCATAGACGTCCAGATGGATGTAGGATTTCGTTCTCTCGACGAAACGTTTGAGAAAGAGAGCCGCTGTGATTGAGCCGGCAAAGCCTGAGTCGCCGCTGTTATTCATGTCGGCCACGTGAGATTCAAACAGGGCATTGTAGGGTTCCCAAAGTGGCAGCCGCCAGAGCGGATCGTTCTGTTCGCTGGCGTGCTTGGCAAGGCTCAGGGCCAGGGCTTCGTCTGTCGTATAGAATGGCGGCAGATCAGGCCCCAGCGCCACACGGGCGGCCCCTGTCAAGGTTGCCATGTCAACCAGCAAGTCGGGCTGTTCTTCATCGGCCAAAGCGAGCGCGTCGCCCAGAACCAATCTGCCTTCGGCATCCGTATTGCCAATTTCGACTGTCAGGCCCTTGCGGCTTCTCAAAATATCACCCGGTCTGAAGGCTTCGCCGGATATCGCGTTTTCCACCGCAGGAATGAGCACACGCAGCCTGAGAGGCAATTTTGCTTCCATGATCATTTGCGCAAGGCCCAACACATTGGCAGCACCTCCCATGTCCTTTTTCATCAGAGCCATGCCCGACGCGGCTTTTATGTCGAGGCCTCCGGTGTCAAAACAAACGCCTTTGCCGACGAGTGTCACTTTGGGCGCCGTGGATTTCCCCCAGGAAAAATCGATAAGACGCGGCGGCCGGGTGCTGGCCTTGCCAACATCATGAATCATCGGGAAATCGCGCTTCAGTGCTGCTCCGGTGATTACCCTGAATTTGGCCTTGTGGGCCAAGGCAAGCTGGCGGGACGCTGCCTCCAGTTCATCAGGGCCAAGATCATTGGCAGGCGTATTGATGAGATCGCGCACCAGATAGGTTGCAGCGGCGAGGCTGATGATTTTTTCATAGTCCGATTTTGGTCCACAAACGAAACGCGGAAAGTTTCGCTCGCTGGATTTGTAGCGGATGAAGGAATAGGCCTCCAGGCACCAGGCGAGCTCCATGTGCTTTGGGCTATCGCCCTGAACGGCATAGAGCCCTGGCGGCAGCAGTTTGCAAATACGCGCCACCGCAAAACCATCAAAATCGGTTGCTGAACCAACAATGACCTCGGCGATCTCGCCCTGTCCATCTGGCACTTGCAGGACGCTGCCTGCCTTGGCTTCAAAATCCTGCCTTTCAGCCCAAACCTTGGCCGGGCGCGGCAACCCATCCCTGACTTTCGGCCAGTTATCCTTGCTCACAATCCTCAGCGGGATGGCATTTTGGGTGCCGGGTTTGTGGAGAATTTTTCTGGCGTCTGACATTGATTGTCTCGTTTTTTGAAGACTGAAGGAAGACTTATGGTTAACAGTTTATTGACCTCTGCACAGCATGATCAATGGGAATTCTATATTTTTGACCATGATTCTCCCGGAGTTGAGTTGATGCCAATGGTTTTTTGCGACAGATTGCGCAAGTTTGCAGTGCCCGTATTGCTGCTGACATCCGCATTTGCCATCACGGCCTGCCAGAGCAAAACCGCAAGCCTCGACGGCGTGGATAGCATGACCACGGCAAGCACTGATCCGGCATCGTTCACAAAAACTGCCGAACTCGGCGACCGTTGGGCCAAGGACAAAAAAAACATGGGTCTTGGGCTTTCATATGCCGATGGTCTAGAGAAACTTGGACAGACTGAACAACAGATGCAGGTTCTCAAAACCCTTTCTGAGCTCAACCCCGACAATGCCAAGTTTCAGACTCTCTACGGCAAGAAACTTGTTGGAACTGGCAATTCGGCAGATGCCATCCCTGTTCTCGAAAGGCTCGTGGCCAATGATGCGCGGGATTGGCGTATTCAATCGGCGCTGGGCTCGGCCTATGACCAGCAGGGTGAATATGGCAAAGCCCGCCAGGCCTATCAATCCGCGTTGGCGATCCAACCCAATCAGGTTTCGGTTCTGAACAACATGGGCATGTCCTATGCGCTGGAGGGCAATCTGAAAGAGGCCGAAACAACGTTGCGTGGGGCCATGGCATTGCCCGACGGAAAATCGATGCCACGCATTCGCCAGAACCTTGCTTTGGTGGTGGGTTTGCAGGGCAGGTTTGACGAGGCAAAAAAGATTGCCAGTGAAGATTTGCCGCCTGACCAAGTTGATGCGAATATGGCCTACCTGCAGAAAATGCTTTCCCAGCCCAATACCTGGCAACAGCTTTCCGACGATTCTCAAGGTTGATGCAAGCTCCAATCAAAACAAAAAAAGCGCAGTTATCTGCGCTTTTTTTTATTGTTCAATTCCGGAACTATTGGATCTTCATGACTTTGATAATCGCAGGACCGAGAATGACGACGAATATGACCGGAAGAAAGAACACAATCATAGGGACGGTTAACTTTGGTGGCAGAGCCGCCGCCTTTCGTTCCGCCTCTGACATTCTCGCGTCACGATTTTCCTGCGCCAGCACACGAAGCGCTGTTCCGAGCGGTGTGCCGTATCTCTCAGATTGGATCAAACTGGTTACAACTGATTTGACTGTTGGCATGCCGGTGCGTTTTGCCAAGTTTTCGAACGCTTTGCGACGGTCCTGCAAATAGGACAATTCGGCGACCGTCAATGTCAACTCTTCGGCCAAAGGGACAGAACCGCTGCCAATTTCACGCGCCACCCGCTGCATCGCCGGTTCAACTGACATGCCAGACTCGACGCAGATCAGCAGCAAATCCAATGCATCGGACCAAGATCTCCGAATTGAGGCCTGGCGCCTTGACCTGAGATTTTTGACAATGATGCTAGGCAAGTAAAAACCGACGATGAGTCCGATAAGACCAACAACGGGCCGCATATTTGGCGGAACTCTTTCAGCGAACACTGTCGAGGAATAGATGAACGCCAAAACGCCAAAAAATATGGGAGTTACAAACCGCAGGCCCAGAAAAGTAACCAGTTGCCGCTCGGTTCTCATACCGGCCTGACGCAACAATTCGCGGGCCGTATCGGCCGCAAAAAAGCGCCGCAGATTCAACAATTCTACAATTTGAGGAACGATGCCAGTTTTGGGTTTTTCACGCAATCTCGTTTCAGAGCTTGCAAGTTGGGCTTTCTGTTGCGCCCGGAGCTTGTCACGCTCAATAGATACGGCCTTGATTCTCGATCCCAATCTGTCGGTGCTGAAATACGGCGCTGCGACAGTTAACACTGTTCCAAAAGCTGCAATAGCAATCAGCATCGAAATCATTGTTTCGACTTGCATCAGACTGGTGACAATGTTCATCATTTGCTGCTTGACCCGCCCTAGATATCGATATTGATCATTTTCTTCATGACAAGAACGCCCATCGTCATCCAAACAGCGCTTCCTATCACCATCATATTGCCCAAACTGGTATCAAACATTGGGTCCAAGTAAGAAGGACTGAGGAACGTCATCATTGCCATAATTATGAAAGGCAGTGATCCAATAATCGCAGCTGACGACTTGGCTTCCTGGCTAACTGACCTGATCTTGGCCTTCATTTTTTTTCTGTCGCGCAATACTTTAGATAAATTACCCAATGCTTCAGAAAGGTTGCCACCGGTCTTGGCTTGAATGGACATGACGATTGCCAGGAAATTCACCTCGGGCAAAGGCATCCGCTCCACCATTCTTTCGACACCCTGCTCCATTGAAATACCTACGCGCTGCCCTTCGACAATTTCGGTAAACTCCGGACCAACGGGCGGCCCGGACTCGGCGGCGATAACGCGCATTGCATCGGCGACGGGCAGTCCTGATTTCAAGCCACGGACCATAACGTCAATGGCATCCGCGAAGTCGTTCAAGAAAATGTTCTGCCGCCTGGTACGTAGGAACTTTACCACCCATCTCGGAAATCCGAGAAGTCCAACTACTGCCGCTCCGCCCGTTACGTAGATTGGCGCAGCAAAGTAAAACGATATGCCAGCGAATATGGCGCCAACACCAAACGAGAATAACCAAAATGTCCTGACCGTAATGTCAAGGCCTGCCTGTGCAATAAGGGCTCGCAGGTTGAGGCGCTTTTTCCGCTGTTTTTCGCGCTCAGCAACCTGGTTGAGCGACTCCTGGATTTGTTTACGCCGCGAATCCTTGGGATCTTCCATCAGTCTCGAGCGAAGCGATTGTTTTGCAACCATTTTGGTTCCAGACGTTGTCGCCTGGATTCGTTTCGTTGCCGCTGAGCCGCCAAACATTGGGAACAGAATTGCTACAGCAAGGCCGCCGACTGAAATTGCAACCATAAAAATGAATGCAACCTGAGTAATATCCTGGCCGAAAATCATGACTGCATCAAACCCCTAATGTGGTTCGCAACCGAAGGTCGCGTCTAATCTCTGTCATTTCTGGACTCGGCTTTTTCAAGCGCTTCAGCGAGGCGCCGTTCCTCATTGTAGTAGCGTGCCCGATCCCAGAAGTGTGGCTTGGCAATGCCGGTTGACCTGTGTTTGCCAATGATCTTGCCGTTGGCATCTTCACCCACCATTTCGTATACGAAAAGGTCCTGGGTGATGACAACCTCGCCTTCCATGCCGACAACTTCGGTTATATGGGTGATGCGGCGCGAACCATCGCGCAAGCGGGCTGCCTGAACTACAACGTCAATGGAGCCGCAAATCATCTCGCGAATTGTCTTGGATGGAAGGGCGTAACCACCCATCGTAATCATCGATTCCAGTCGCGAAAGCGCTTCACGGGGGGTGTTGGCGTGCAGCGTTCCCATTGAACCGTCGTGGCCGGTATTCATGGCTTGCAAGAGATCGAAGGCCTCTGGTCCACGAACCTCGCCGACGATGATTCTTTCGGGCCGCATACGCAGGCAGTTCTTGACGAGATCACGCATGGTGATCGAGCCTTCACCTTCAAGATTGGGCGGCCGGGTTTCGAGCCTTACCACATGAGGCTGCTGAAGCTGAAGTTCGGCTGCGTCTTCGCATGTAATGATGCGCTCATCCAAATCGATGTGACCGGTCAAGCAATTTAGCAGTGTCGTCTTTCCTGAACCTGTACCGCCGGAGATCAACACGTTGCAGCGCACCCGCCCGATGATTTCGAGGATCGTGGCGCCTTCCGGTGTTATCGAACCGAACTTGACCAAATCCGATAGCTTGAGCCGGTCCTTCTTAAATTTACGAATTGTCAGACAGGGGCCGTCAATCGCCAGAGGTCCAACAATAACGTTAACACGTGAACCGTCTGGCAAACGCGCGTCGCAGATAGGGCTTGCCTCGTCAACACGCCGACCCACCTGGCTAACAATGCGCTGGCAAATATTGAGCAGCTGTCCGTTGTCGCGGAAGCGCACACCGGTCTGTTGCATCTTGCCGTTGACTTCGATGAATGTGAGATTGGCGCCATTGACCATGATATCGGCGATATCATCGCGCGCCAAAAGTGGCTCCAGGGGGCCGTAACCTAATACATCGTTGCAAATGTCTTCGAGAAGCTCTTCCTGCTCGGCGATCGACATTACCACATCTTTGAGCGTGATAATTTCGTTGACGATATCGCGGATTTCATCACGTGCCGCATCGCGGTCCAATTGGCCGAGCTGTGTAAGATCAATCGCGTCGATCAGAGCATTGAAGATCGCGCTCTTGATGTCATAATAACTCTCCGACTTTCGCACCGAGGAAATGGCTTCGGGTGCTTTGGCCTTGGAAGGGGCTGCCGATTGGGTCGGGCGTGGGGCCTGACCAACTGCCGGTGAATTGAGTTCTGGGACATGACCTGGAATACCTGCGCCCAATCCACTTTGACCGCCGCCTGTGGCGAGGGGATGGGCTGCTGGCGCAGGAGGTTTCAGCTCTTGACCGGTATCGCTTCTCTTGCCAAACATTATTTCTTCCTCATCATCGGAAATTTCTGCAATATCGACGACATTGATGACTTGGCGGCCTTGCCACCTTTGTCAGTGCCCAACAGCACTTGCGTAAAGGCCGCGAGCAGCTCAGCCGACTTTGATTTTGGAGCCACCTCAAACAACATTTGGCCATTGCTTTGAGCAGCGCCAAATGACTGCGGATCATGAGGAATAACCAGCGACGGCGCGATTCCCACTGCTTTGGCAAATTCGGCTGCAGGTATTTCGGGGCGCTTGGGCATGCCGACCTGGTTGAGAATAAGTCTTGGGGCCTCGTCGTTGGGCCTCGACGCTTTAAGGAGATCAACGATATTCTTTGTGTTTCTCAGGCTTGCCAATTCCGGCGTCGATGTGATGATAATTTCGTCGGCGTTGAGCAAGGTATGCTTCACCCACGGCGCCCAAACGTTTGGCACGTCGACGATCACGCTCGGCACGCTGTGCCTGATTACGCTGAGGATTGTTTCTATTGCGGAGGACTCGATGGTTGCATCACGGTCAACACCTCCAGGACCATTGAGAAGACTGAGTTTGTCACCGAGTTTCGTGAGCATGCGATCGAGCAATATTGAATCAACGCGGTCCGGTTGGCCAAGGGCGTCCAGCATGCCGCCGGAGGCGTCCTGGTTGAAGTTCAAGCCCGCCGTTCCGAAGGCAAGATCGAGATCCGTGATCACTGTTTCGATGCTGAAATTTTTTGACATTACCCAGGCAACGTGATGGGCAATGGTGCTTGATCCCACGCCACCCTTGGCTCCAACAAATGCCGAGATGCGGCCCAGCGGTTTTGCCTTTGGATCCTGAAAGAGACTGGCGATTGTTTCGATCAATTGCATCTGGGCGATCGGGGCCACCAAATATTCGCTCACACCCTGGCGGATGAGTTCGCGGTAAAGAATGACATCATTCAGATGTCCAATTACGATTACCTTGGTTGTGGGCTGGCAGACCTGGGCAAGCTGACCGAGTTCAAGAAGAATGCCTTCTCTTGAGCTGTGGGACTCGACAACGAGAACATTTGGTGTGGGTTGCGATTGGTAAACCTGAACGGCAGCAAGAATTCCACCGAGCTGAATTGTGACGTGAGCGCGCGCCATTCGCCTGTCCATGGCCGCTGATTGCAGAGTCTCCGCTGTCTGCTGATTATCGCAGAACGTATGAATGTTAACACGCGGCACCTGCGCTACGGGAAATTCCGTAGGTTCCAAAGTTGCACTCGTTGCGGTAGCTGCGTTGATCATTTTCTTGACCTATTCCAATTTCTCGATGCGTCACTTGTCGGATGGCTATTTTGCGATTCCCTAGGGTGCTATGGTTCTCACCGCTGTTGTGCGAGCCGTCGCTATTGATGGTGTAGTTGCTCGCGGCACTTCAAAATCCTGCGGATTTATGACCATGGCTGCTATGTTATTCTGAATGGAACAGCCAAGATTGGATGGCGTCTCGTTGGATGTGGTATCAGCAAGGTTTGACGACATGTCGCCACATTCTTTAGTCACTGCGACACTGCGCGAGTAGACAATCTGGACCGGCGCCTTTGCTGAAGCTGGATATGTTCCCTGGACGATCGACCGCGGAGAAATTCCATTCTGCACCATGATCATATAGGTTTCTTTGGCAACGCGACCTGATGCGCCGCCTCCCGACGGTCGCTTGATCATGAATTTTGAAATACTGCTACTTTGCGCTGATCGGGCAAACGCCTCAATTGCATTAACTTGTGATGGCTGCAGCATTCCACGCTTCGTAGAAATTTCCAATTTGACGGGTGCATTGGTAACTGCAATTGGATACATTTCATAGTGCGTAGCCGGGACATACTGATCGTCGAGAGCAAGCTCCTCAGGAGCACAACCCACGAGAGCTACTGATACCGCCACGATCATCGATAGCTTTGAAGCTGCCAACTTTGAATACTTGCTGCACATGATACTCTCCGTTAACATCTATTCTACAATGAAGCCGACGTTGCCATGATACACACCATCGGGATTATTCCCCGGCGCGCCATAAATCTTATTCAACCTGCCCAACAGAATTGTTTGCCTGTCTGTTGCTACATTCATCCGGTCTACTGGCGTCGAAAGCTGCTTTTCCGCAACTGAACCTACAAGGTAGGGAGTGACAATTACCACCAGCTCGCTTTGATTACTGACAAAGTCGCGGCTCCTGAACAGCGCTCCCAATACCGGAAGTTTTTTCAATCCAGGCGTGCCTTCAATTGTTTGGCGCGTTGCATCCTTGATAAGACCCGCCATCATCATTGACCCGCCGCTTGGAAGCTCAACAATAGTCTCAGCGCTGCGTGCAATGAAGGAGACTTCTCCACCTATCAATGGACCAAGCTCACTAACATCCGTTTGGATCTTCAAACTGATGCGGCCTTCGGAAATTACAACTGGGGTAAAGTTAAGTGATACGCCAAAGTCTTTATAAGTGATAGTGCAACCATTTGCCGAGCTGCAGCTCTGGACTGGCACTTGCCCGCCAGCGTGGAATTTTGCAGGCTGGCCGGAAATCGCCGTCAAGTTTGGCTCAGCCAGTGTCTTCAGGAGACCATCCGACTCTAGTGCCCGGACAATAGTTGTGACACTGTTTCCACCACTGGAGTAATCGCCACGAACTCCGCTGCCGCCGCCAAACGGATTTATGTTGGTGAGATTGAGAGCCAGGCCGCCGATCTGCAGAAGTGCCTGAAAATCTACGCCAAACTGCTTAATCACGTCGCGCTGCACTTCAACAATTCGTACTTTCAGCATTACCTGGTCTTCACCAAGAATTTTAATTGTATTGATGACCTGCCCAGCTAACGAAGCAGTTCCGAAACTGGAGTTTACAAAACTGCCCGCAATATCTTCAGCCATCTTGGCTTCTGCGGCGTTGGGCGACGTTCCACCCAACACTATGTTATTGTTGACAGTATCAACAGTTATCTTTGTCCCGGGAATACTTCTTTTCAAAAGCCTCTGAAGCGCGGTTACGTCGACTGCAACTTCCAAGTCCAGATTCAGAATCTGCTTGCCAGATGCATCGAAGAAGAAAACATTTGTTTGGCCAATACCGCGCGCAAACAGATATGCGGTATTCCTCGACCTCACTACTGCATCCACAATTGCTGGGTCGCCAACTATCACATCGTGCGCGTTGGAGGGCAGACGAATCACAATTGATTTGTTCAAACCGATTCGAACAAAACTGCTATCATTTTCCATCGCTGCGGGGTCGGCGATTTCCAGATCACTGGCGACGGCTTGTTGCAGATACAGATCTCCCGCCGCGACCGTGAATGCAAACAGGCAGCAGCACATTGCCATCCACTTTAGGACCTTGGCTCCAGAGCCCCGCGCTGACGACTTAAGACGCTTCAAATACATGACTTTTATGCCTCAACGATTGGATGTGTAAACTTCGATGCCGTAACGTACGTATAGAGTGTCACTGGTTCCGGTTTTTTTGCCGCTGTATTTGTCGGAAAGCTTTGGACCATCTTGTCCCATAGCATTGCCGTCGTTCTCAGCCATCGAACGCAGTGCAAGCGAAAGTTCGCCTGCCGATTCTATCATCGCTATTACTTCGGTTTGCCTGGGATCAAGCTCAAGTGTCGCGGTTTTGCCTTCGGCAATAGTAGCGCTGTCGCCCTCTTTTTCCTGGCGATAGGTTTGATTTATTGCCAGGACCTTTACGTTGGTCAGGGCAGTTTCCGTCTTGACAACATCATCAACCTTGCGCGTCAACAGAACATCAACACGGTCATTGGGCAGAATAAATCCGCCGGCGCTCGAGCGCTCAGAAATCGAAACGGATATTGCTCGCATTCCCTTGGGAAGAATTGCGCTCATGAAGCCGGTTTCGCCTGAAAGAACCAGTTTCCTCTCCATAATTGCTTCACCTGAATAGACCATCGTTCTGGCGCGAGCAGTGGCAAAAAATTCCCTGGCGTCAGGTTTCTCGTCTCGCGTGATCATGGTGTCTGCAATATTGTTGTCGGGCCAAGCTTTCCACTCAGCGGCTCCTTCAGAAAGCCGCTCACCCATCAGAATGTCTTTCGACGCGACGAGCACATCGGTGGTCTCGGTTTTTGCAACTTCAACCGTCTCCACCTCAGGTTTTGCCCCGATAAATCCTTTGGCCAAAAGCCCTGCCATCACGGCTGAACCTGCCGCCAACCCCAGAATGACAATGCGCATCTTACTCATTTCGTTACCTCTACGTCGCGCACTTGGCGCCTGTTGCCACTTCGACTTTCGTATGGAATAGTCAAATTAAGGTTAATGCCGAGAAATATAGTGGTGAAGTATTAACCAAACGACACCATCCACCAAGTTTTTGGAAACGTCAGGATTGCACCGATTGCGAATGCGTAGCCGTATGGAATTTGAGGACGCAAGCGTGCGGCCTTGCTGGCGTATGGTCCATCATGAATTTCCCAACTCATCGAAATTCTTGTCCATAGCAGGATGAAACACGCGAGAATGCCTCCCGCGATGACTGATTGGGAGAGAAAGGGACCAACTTGCGAAGGTCCAAACCAAATGCCCGCAGCCGCCAGGAGTTTTGCATCACCCCCACCAAACACGTTTGCAGAAAAAAACAGGAAGCCGACGCCGAGAAGCATGCCTGCCACTAGAAAATGAAAACCTATCGTTTCAAGCGGCATTGCGGTCAGCCAAGCGAGTGGAAAAAATGCCAGAAATATGACCTGATTTAATGAATTTGGAATGCGCAGTGATAGGGCATCCCCAGTTGCAGCGACAATCATCAACGAAGGGAGAAGTGAAACTGACAGTAATTGTAACATTGTGCCTCAAGTCAAGCTTTCAGAGGAAAGGGCTGCTGTTATCGGCAGCTTTGCATGGGCTCGTAAACATGCAGTTAACCTTGTTGCAGGGGTGGCCAAAAAAAGAAAGCCACTGGAATTAATCCGGTGGCTCCCAATTTGTTGGTGTCCGTTGCGCGCCGTTTGAACGGCTCGCTGGTTTGGAATTACGGTGTGCCCGTAGCGTTAAGTCCGTTAGCAACCTTCCCAAACAGGACGTTGACTGCGTTACCAACCAATGGAGCAGCGGTCACAAGCACAAGGCCAATGCCAGCGGCGATAAGGCCGTATTCGATAGCGGTCGCACCCGATTCGTCGTTCATGAAACGTACAAACTTGTTCATATAATTCTCCAAGATTACTCTTCAGCACCTGGTTCCTCTGCAACGAAGCTTCATGCGCCGTCGATGTGAACCATCTTCAAAGTTAGCTGTTACTTCTTAACACTGAGTAAATCATGGAACATTGACCGATTATTCCAATATTGATTTATCAACTAAGTTATCAAACTTATCAACTGTTGTGTAAAATTTTATGTTTGCTGCTATTTCCGATGTCATTCGCAGCAATATTCATTTGCCATTCAAAAAACTATTCTATTATATTTCAATGTATTTGAATATTCTCATGCTTAATAGTATTTATAGATATTTATAAGGCCAATACTTGCATAATATTCTGCTCTTCCTGAAGTTGGATATTTGAGCTTTCTCGGCAATTACACGTATTCCCGGTAGCCACGTTGACAGGCTTTGAAATGAAAATTCGTAACAGAAGATTCACCATTACGGTGCAAACTGGGAAACGACGGCAAAACATGTATTGCTCAATACGAAGGAACACTTTTTATGCTTAAGCTACTCTGCATCAGCGCTGGGACCTTTGCGGCATCTCTTCTATTATCGTCGACATTCACGTTGGCAGCCGAGAACGTGTTTATTGCGACAGACCAGACACAGCTGATTGATATTGCAGGCAGTCCTGGAACTGTCGTCGTAGGAAATCCAAGCATTGCCGATGCAACAGTGCATGGTGACAAATTGTTTGTGCATGGGCGCGCGTTTGGAACGACCAACATGATAATTCTTGATCAGGCCGGAGAAGAAATCGCTTCACTAGAAGTCACAGTCAAAATCGGCGGATCTAACAATGTTGCTATATTCAAGGCGGCAACCCGGTATTCCTATGTTTGTGCCCCCCTTTGTGAAGTCGCTCTTCAACCAGGCGATGACTTTGCCTTTAGCGGATCCGTCTTAAGTGTTGGTCAAGGCAAGTCTGGCTTTGCAAAAGGTGAGGCGCCAGCCTCTGGGGCTGCTGCTCCTACACAACAATAGGCAACACTTTGCACCGGAGAGTTGGGAGTATCCGTTTGCTGTGCTCCTTCTCTTGCAGTTCGGCCGGCTGTAGCCGTTGGTTAAACTTTTAGTGAATGAATTCAGGCAATCTAAAGATACTCTGGGTAATGAGTAAGACTCGAATATTCACTGGATTCGTGGGTTTTTCATTGCTGGAGCTTTAGATGCGGGGTCTGATCGGAAAAATTTGTCCAAGGTTCCTCAAGCGCGTGGTGAAGTCCGAAAGCGGGGTCGCAGGTATCGAGTTCGCGATGGTTGGAGCGCCATTTATATTCTTGATGGGCTGCATCATTGAAATTGGCATCATGTTGTTTACCGAATATACGCTTCAGGCGGCAGTCTATCAGGCATCTCGCACCTTGAGAACCGGTGAGGCGCAAAACCTGGCATCCAGTGCCGCCAATTTTAAAGCCAAGGTTTGCGAGATCGCGGGCATCATGATAGATTGCACGAAGGTTACCGTTTATGTAAGGGCTGCAACAGATGCGCCTGGTTATACATTTGCCAATCTTCGCGCCAACATGCCGAGCTTCGTGAATGTTGGATCCAAGGCAGACAATACACCTAACCCGACCTCCTTCACCTGTGGCGGTCCGTCAGTACCAGTGGGCGTCATCGCTACCTATGATTGGAAAATCGTATTCCCGTTTTTGACCCCTCTTGCGAATATCCATGCTGGAACACCGGCGGGTGGAACTACCCGCCGACTGTACGGCATGATGATCCTACGCAATGAGCCCTATTCTGCGACTGGTACATGTTCATGATGTCAATTTTGCCTGCAAGGTACTCGTTAGATTCGATGAAAGAAATGCCTCGAAAATTCAAGGTCAACGAGGATGGCATGCCAGCGATCGAGGCGGCATTCATTTTGCCGCTGTTGATAATGCTCTTTATCGGTCTTTTCGAATTGACATCGGCTATTTCAATCAATCGACAAGTAACAAATGCGGCCAGCGCCATGGCTGATCTGATTACAAGGCATAACAGCAGTATTCTCAAGGCTGAAATCACGGATTACTACAACGCTCCGGAAATGATCATGGCACCCATCCCGAGCTCAAATGTTCGCATAGAACTGTTTGGCTATCGCAAGGCCGGAGCAGTCATTTCTCAAATCTGGAAAACCAACAATGGGAAGGGCAGTTCCTGTGGCGGAGATCCGCCCACTGCAAATATGGCGCCTCTCATGGTTTCGGGAAATGATCTGGTGGTTGCGCGCGTGTGCACAACCTACACACCTGTTACGACTGCGTTCCTGGGGACCATATTCTTCCCAAACCCCACGCTGGCAGTGTCCGAAACGATTACTGATCGTCCACGCATATCACCAACGCTGACGTGTTACCAGACGGTTGAAGGTGGAGCTCTTTGCTCTTAATCAACGCAAGCCTTAAGCGGAATACTGTATCAACTCTGGTCAGACATCAGTTGCTGGACTAAGAAGTCCATCACACTGGGGATCTTCACTTGGAGCTTACCGTCTTTCTTGCTGTCCTTGCGGCGGCGTTTATGCATGCGAGCTGGAATTTGCTGGTCAAGCTGAAGCTTGACCGGTTTTTGTCCATTTTTCTATTGCAGACACTCATGGGCTTTTTGGGTGTGGGCATGTTGTTTTTGTTCGTTTGGCCATCGCCTGCGAGCCTGCCCTATGCGTTGCTCTCTGGTGTGCTCCATACGGGCTATAATGTGTTTCTGGCGCGCAGTTACAAGTATGGCGACCTGAGCCAAGTTTATCCCATTGCGCGGGGCACTGCTCCTCTTCTCACACTTCTCATCACCTGGTTTGCGGCGCATGAACAAATTGGCGTTGTTACGGCCTTAGGCATTGGCGTTCTGGTGTCTGGCATCTGGCTTATTGCTGTTGGCCGGTCAGATGCGCTGCGGCTTGACAACAAATCGCTGTTCTTTGCGCTTGGCACATCGTGTTTCATTGCAGCTTACACGGTTGTGGATGGCTTGGGCGGGCGCCTATCGGGGGCCGCTTCGGGCTATACGGCAACAGTCTTCATTCTCGATGCGGTGTTTCTGCTGGCCTATGCTCTCTATGTTCGCGGGCCTGGCGTTTTGAAGGCGGTGGCGCCCTATTGGAAGACCGGCATTGTGGGGGCGCTGCTGTCAGCTGCTTCATATTGGATCGTGATCTGGGCCATGACTGAAGCGCCGATTGCAGCGGTGGCGGCTCTGCGCGAAACCAGCATTCTATTTGTCATTCTGATGTCAGCCAAATATCTGAAGGAAAATATGACGGCTGCCCGGGTGGCTGGCGGCGTATTGGTGGTGATTGGCGCTGCGGCCCTTCGTCTTTCATGATTTGAGAAATTGGCTCACATTCTTTTCGGCGGCGCCCGTTGCAACCGCATCAGAAAAGACTTTTTCAACAGCATCGACGAGTTGGCTTTCGATGCCAAGCCCTGCGGTGAACTCCCTGAAATATCCAATATCCTTGGAGGCGTTGGCGATTGAGAATTTGTAGCCATCGAAATCGCCGTCAAGTGCGGGGGCCACCATCTTGCGCAACACACCGGAATTTCCGGAACCGTTGAGCATGACTTCATAGAGATCGCGCCACTCAATGTGGGCTTTGCTGGCGGTGCTGAAGGCTTCTGTTACGAGTGCTATCATGCCGGTTACCAGATAGTTTGAGATCAGTTTGGCTGCATGGCCGGACCCTGCGGGGCCCATGTGGCGGATGGTGCTGGCGAAACATGCCAGTAACGGTTCAATCGTCGCAAAAATTTTTGGGCTTGCTCCACACAGAACGCCGAGTTCCGCATTGGCTGCCTGTTCGGGTCCACCGGTCATGGGAGCATCGGCATATCCCACCCCAAGCACTTCCAGCTCGTCAGCCAACTGTCGCGTCGCCTGCGGTTTTGAGGTTCCAGCGTCAATGATGATTTGGCCGTTCCGCAGGCAGGGCTTCATCGCCCCGATTGTTTCGGCCACGATTGCTGACGTGGAGACGCACAAAAAGATGACTTCACTGGTCTCGGCCATCGCCCGCGGGCTATCAACCTCAGAGGCGCCCTTCGCAACCAGGTCCTCAATGGGGCTACGGTTGCGGTGGGCGATAACGGCAACCTGGTGACCCGCTTTCAGCAAGTTGCTCGCCATGCCATGACCCATCAGCCCCGTTCCTATAAATCCAATCCGCATGCTTGCCTCCCTCTCTGCGTGTGCTAGGTACTACTCCATCAAATTGGAGCAGGTTGCAGCATGGCTTTACATAAGAATTTCATCAATGGCGAATGGGTTGCGGGCGTTGACGTCAAGGCCAATATCAACCCTTCAGATCTCACAGATGTTGTGGGTGAATTCGCCCATGCGGACAGGAAGCAGACGGAGGCAGCCATAGCTGCGGCGCAAGCCGCTTTTGCTGGATGGGCCGCCACAACTCCCCAGCAGCGCGCCGATATTCTGGAGGCCACCGGGGCTGAGCTTCTGGCGCGACGGGACGAGATCGGGCGGTTGCTCTCGCGCGAAGAGGGCAAGCCCCTTGCCAATGGCATTGCTGAGACCACCAGGGCTGCCCAGATTTTCAAGTTTTACGCGCAAGAGGCGCTCCGCATTGAAGGCGCTCTCCTTGCGTCGGTTCGGGCGGGTGTGGATGTCACGATCACGCGCGAGTCCTTGGGCGTGGTTGGCATCATCTGCCCGTGGAATTTTCCCATCGCAATTCCGGCGTGGAAAGTGGCCCCTGCCCTGGCTTTTGGAAATACCGTTGTGCTCAAGCCTGCCGATCTGGTTCCCGCTTCCGCCTGGGCCTTGGTTGAAATTCTGTCGCGCGCGGGCTTGCCCAAGGGTGTGCTCAATCTGGTTATGGGGCGTGGTTCGGTTGTGGGGCAAACCATGCTGGAGTCACGTGGGGTGAATGCCATTTCATTTACGGGTTCAGTTGAAACCGGCGCCAAGGTTGCAATGGCCTGTTCGCAACGGGGCGCCAAATATCAATTGGAGATGGGTGGCAAGAATCCGCTCATTGTTTTGGATGACGCGAATATTGATGCTGCGGTTGCTGCTTCAATTGATGGCGCGTTCTATCAAACCGGACAGCGCTGCACGGCTTCTTCACGGCTGATTGTCCAGAGCAAGGTTCACGATGCCTACGTGGACAAGATGGTGAATGCCATGAAGGCGCTCAAGGTTGATCACGCTCTCAAGGATGGCACACACATTGGTCCCGTCATTGACGAAGCGCAAATGGCGCAGGATGAAAAATATATTGGCATTGCGCGCGATGAGGGCGGCGAACTGGCCTGGGGAGGCGAACGTTTGAACCGCGACACAAAAGGGTATTTCCTGTCGCCCGCACTTTTCGTGAATACGAAGAATGATATGCGCATCAATCGCGAAGAAGTGTTTGGGCCGGTTGCCTCAATCATCAAGGTTGACAGCTATGATGAAGCGCTGGCTGTGGCCAATGATACGGCATTCGGGCTTTCATCCGGCATTTTCACCACGTCGCTGAAATATTCAAGCGACTTCCGCAAGAAATCTGCGGCTGGCATGGTGATGGTGAACTTACCAACGGCGGGGGTTGATTATCACGTGCCATTTGGCGGACGGAAGGGCTCAAGCTATGGCGCCAGGGAACAGGGCACGTATGCGGCCGAATTCTACACCACCCTCAAGACGGCTTATACACTCGCAGGTTAAGCTCGCTCAAACCTTCAATGCTGGCGGTAATAGTGTCGCCAATCTGAACGGGACCCACGCCCTGTGGCGTTCCCGTAAAGATAATGTCGCCGGCGTGAAGCTCGAAGAGTTTGGATAGTTCGGAAATAATCTCAGGCACACTCCAGATCATTTCGGTGATGTTGGAGTTCTGACGCTCCGTTCCATTGAGTGACAGGGTAATTGCTGCCTTTTCCAGAATGCCAATTTCTGCGGCTGGTGTGATTTCACCTACAGGTGCGGAATGATCGAAGGCTTTTGCCACATCCCATGGCTTTCCGGCTTTCTTGGCTTCAGCTTGCAAGTCGCGGCGCGTCATATCTATTCCAACCGCAAACCCGTGGATATGCTGATTGGCGCTTGCGGCCGGGATATCCTTGCCGCCGGAATGCAGCGCTACCACGAGTTCCACTTCATGATGAACGTTGTCGCTCATCGAGGGATAGGGAAAATTCCCATCCAGCATCAGGGCGTCGGCTGGCTTTTGAAAGAAGAACGGCGGTTCACGCCCAGGCGTTCCGCCCATTTCCAGGACATGATCATTGTAGTTGCGCCCAACGCAATAGATGCGGCGCACGGGAAAGCGGAGGTTGGTGCCTTTGATCCGAATGCTCGCCTGCCGAGGCGAGGCAATGACATAGCTCATATCAATTCGATGCCACGGTAGCGGAAGAGCTTTCGTGTGGCTTCCTCCGAACCGTTGAAATCTATTGCCTTGCAGGCGTTTTCAATGACCAGTGTTTCAAAACCCAAGCTCTTTGCATCTTCGGCGGAATACCTGACGCAGTAGTCAAAGGCCAAGCCTGCGACATAGACTTTTTTGAAACCGCGTTCTTTCAAATAGCCCGCAAGGCCGGTTGGCGTCTTGTGATCGTTTTCAAAAAATGCGGAATAGGAATCGATCTCCTTGCGAAAGCCTTTGCGGATAATAAGCTCCGTGTGCGGAATATTAAGGCCCTTGTGCAGAGCCGAACCGGGCCGGTTCTGAATGCAGTGGTCGGGCCAAAGGGTTTGCGGACCATAGGGCAAATCGATCTGCGAAAAAGCTTCGCGGCCCTTGTGGGAGGACGCAAAGGAATGGTGGCCGGCGGGATGCCAGTCTTGCGTCAAGATGACATGCTTGAAATCCTTGGCTATTTCGTTGATGAGCGGCACCACTTCGTCACCACCGGGCACTTCAAGGCTTCCGCCAGCGCAAAAATCATTCTGCACGTCTATCACCAGCAGAACATCGGTTTCTACATTGTCCAAGATCACCTCACTCGTTTAACGCAGCAGCGCAACCCTTAAAGGCCGGGTAACGATCAACAATAACATAGACGGGAATGGGCCGCATGACATAGGCGATTTTACCCTTGTGTTCGAATATCCTGCGAAATTCGCCGGTTTTCAATTTCTCAATTATGGAAGGGGCAATGCCGCCTGCCAGATAGACCCCGCCACGGGCCTGCAGCAGCATGGCTGCGTCTCCCGCAATTCGGGCCAGCCAGATGACGAACTGATCCAGAGTTTTTGCGGCCGCGGCATCCTGGCCCGTGAGAGCTGCCTGAATTATTGCTTCCGGAGAGGTGAGCAGGCCTTCGGGGAACAGTTTCTTGTACATCAAAAACAATCCGCCGCCGCTTACGGCTTCCTCGGCGCCAAAGGCGGCTCCGGGCGCCCGCATGCTTTCGCGCAGGTCAAATTCCTCACGCGTATCGGTGGGCAATGATATGTGACCAGGCTCACAGGGGATCGCCAGCCAGCCGCCCTTTGGCGTGGGGGCGAGGGCTGCCATGCCAAGGCCGGTTCCGGGGCCCATGACAATTTTCAAGAGGGCTTGCGCGTTTGCCTCGCCGCCGATTTGCACAATATCATCACCGGCCAAATGCGGCAGCGAAAGTGCGAGGGCCTGATAGTCGTTCAAAAGCCGAATGCGCTTTGCGTTGGCTGCCGCGCGCAGGCTTTCGGCCGAAAACGTCCAGTCGCGATTGGTGAGCGTGATCTGTTCGCGGTCAACCGGGGCTGCCACTGCAATAGCGACGGCAGACAGCGATGAAATCCCTCGGTTTTGCAGGTATTTCTGAATTGCCGCTTCGAGCGAGGCAAAATTGTCGTTCTTCAGGGACTCCATTTCCCTGACCGCCATGGAGCCCTGCTCCACCAGTCCAAAGCGGGAGTTTGTGCCGCCGATATCGCCGACGAGAGAAAAATCAATCATCACTTGCCTTTGCCTTCCACTGCCACGACAGGAGCTTTTGGGCAAGCGTTCTGTGGAACTGGCGATTCAGGTGAACTTGGTCTAGGAAGCCCCATTACATCAACCAATCGAGATTTATGTGACTGACCAAATAGCCTCGGAAGTTGCGCGCAGGCGCACTTTTGCCATCATTTCCCATCCTGACGCCGGCAAGACGACCCTCACGGAAAAGCTGTTGCTTTTTGGGGGCGCCATTCAGCTGGCGGGCCAGGTGCGGGCCAAGGGCGACAGACGCCGCACACGTTCGGACTGGATGTCGATTGAACGGGCGCGGGGCATTTCCGTGGTGACCTCCGTCATGACTTTTGAATACAACAACTGCGTGTTCAATCTGCTCGACACGCCGGGCCACGAAGACTTTTCGGAAGACACTTACCGCACGCTGACCGCCGTTGATGCCGCCGTCATGGTTATCGATGGCGCCAAGGGCATTGAAGCGCGCACGCGCAAGCTTTTTGAAATTTGCCGCCTGCGCGATATTCCCATTATCACGTTCATCAACAAGATGGACCGGGAAACCCGCGAGCCCCTCGACATTCTCGATGAGATTGAAAAGGGCCTGGCGCTCACGGTGGCGCCCATGGTTTGGCCCATCGGCTTGGGCCGGGCCTTTGTTGGAACCTATGATCTCAATACGCCACGGGTCAGGAGGCTGGATGAGGATCCGGCGGGGCAACCTGTGTCTGGTCCCGATGATCCGCTTATTGCAACACTGCTGACACCGCCGCAGCTTGCCACCTGGCGCGATGAAATGGAACTGGTGCGCGATCTCTGCCACGGCTTCGACAAGACTGCTTTTCTTGAAGGCCATTTGTCGCCGGTGCTATTTGGATCGGCCCTGCGGAATTTCGGCGTGCGTGATTTGCTGGATACGCTGATTGCCCATGCGCCGCCGCCCCGCGACCAGCAGGCAAGGCAGCGCGTGGTTCACGCCAGTGAAGAAAAGATGACCGGCATTGTTTTCAAAATACAGGCCAACATGGACCCCAATCACCGGGACCGCATTGCGTTCATGCGTCTGGCGTCCGGCAAACTGACGCGTGGCATGCGGGTTAAAATTGTGCGGACGGGAAAAACCCTGGCGCTTAACGCGCCACAATTTTTCTTTGCGCAGGATCGCTCGCTTGCCGAGGAAGCCTTTGCCGGTGATGTGGTTGGCATTCCAAACCACGGCGTGTTGCGGATTGGCGATACGCTGACGGAAGGCGAGGACATTGTGTTTACGGGCGTGCCAAGCTTTGCGCCGGAAATTCTGCGGCGCGTGAAACTGGGAGATCCCATGAAGGCCAAAAAACTTCGCAGCGCTCTGGAAGAACTGGCCGAAGAGGGCGTGGTGCAACTTTTCATTCCGATTGATGGTTCTGCTGCGGTTGTGGGAGTTGTTGGCGCTTTGCAGCTTGATGTGCTGGCGGATCGTCTCGCCAATGAATATGGCGTGCCGGTGGATTTTGAAACCACGCGGCACGAGATCATGCGGTGGATTTCCTGCGGGGATGAAAAGAAGCTGGATGATTTTATTGCCGCCAACCGCTTCTCAATGGCCAATGATCTTGATGGCGCACCTGTGCTCATGGCGCAATCGCCGTTCAGCCTGAACTATACGCTGGAACGTGCGCCTGATATAAAAGCCACCGAAATCAAGGAAATGCATAAGGCGAACTGACATGCTTCCAACTGATCTTGATCTGCCGCGCGCCTTTGCCTTGATATTTCTTTTCGTCATGTGGGGACTCTATGGGCCGATTTTGCGGGTGCTCGGGCGTGGCACATTGAACGCCCAGCTGCATGTGGTGCGCCAGCGCTGGATGCGCATGTTGCTGCAAACACCGCGCGAGCACCGCACCTTTGACGCCGTCATGCTGGGACATATTTCGAGCTCCATGTCGTTTTTTGGATCGGCGACGCTGCTGGTTCTGGCGGGTCTTCTGGGAACGCTCGCCAATATCAGCCGGGCCTACGCTGCGGTGATGGAAATAAATTTTGTGCCGGTTATCAGCCTTGAACTGTTCACGATCTATTTTGCAGCGCTCACTCTGATCATGGCAATTTGCTTTTTTTCCTTCACCTACGCTCTGAGGAAACTGGCTTATACCCTTGCAATGATTGGAGGATTGAACGAGGCGCCGGGCGGTGACGCTAATTCGCAGATCATGATTTCAGAAACTGCCACTGTCATGACTGAATCAGTCAAGAGCCTGAACAGCGGAATTCGCGGATATTATTTTGCGGTGGGCGCCCTGTTTCTATTCGCCGGGCCCTACTACAGCATTGCGATGACAACGGTGATGAGCGTGATTTTACTCTACCGGCAAGGCTTCTCGACAACAGCGCTCGCCATTGAGCGCTATGTGGACGCTGTGAAGAATAGTTCGAAATAGTCGGCTTTGCATGATGCAGGATTATAGACCTTCAATAGGTCTTTAAATTTATTAGGAGCGGCCTCCGGCGGGTTTTGGAAGTGAGTGCCGTGGGGGGAGCTCAGAGGGGCAGATTCTTGCCAGCGGGCATGGCAAGTGCCTTAGGATTAATTTCCCTTTATAGGTGTTGGCGTTCTACTTTGCACGCGGGGCTTGCAGGCCTGCGGCTTCGCGGGCCAAAGCTTCAATGCCGAGCCAGTCACCGGCTTCGATCAGCTTCTTTGGCACCATCCAGGAACCGCCGACGGTGATCACCTTGGCGAGCCTCAAATAGCGGGGGGCGGATTCAAGCGTGATGCCGCCCGTTGGACAGAAGCTGATTTGCGGCAAGGGTGACGCCAGAGATGAGAGATAAGCGACGCCACCTGCGGGTTCGGCGGGGAAGAATTTTTGAAACCTGTAGCCCCGTTCCAAAAGACTCATGCATTCCGATGCGGTGACGCCGCCGGGCAATAATGGCATTGCCACATCTTTTGCTGCTTCCAAAATCCCAGGCGATGAACCTGGGGATACAGCAAAGGCGCAGCCCAGCTTGTCCATATCCTGCATCTGCCGGGGGGTCAGCACCGTGCCGACGCCGACGATGGCGCCTTCGACTTCGTCCAGGATGGCGCGAATGGATTCGATTGCAGCATCGGTGCGGAGCGTGATTTCGAGAACGGGAAGGCCTCCCTTCACAAGTGCGCGCGCCAGCGGCACGGCATCTGCCAACCGCTCTATCACCATGACCGGAACCACGGGTGCGGCAGACAGAATTGCTTCGACGCCCGATTGCAGATCTCTTGTCATTTATGCGACCTCGAAAATTGATGCGCCCTGATCGGCGCGGCCAGCGAGATTGCGGAAGGCCGCAAACAATTCGCGGCCAGTGCCCTGCTCGTTTTTGGCAAGATTTGCAGTGGCTGGTTTGCGGGCGAAGAATTCAGTTTCATCAACCATGATTTCAAGGCGGCCAGCGTCCGCGTCGATGCGGATGATATCGCCATTCCTGATTTTTGAAATAGGCCCGCCGTTGGCGGCTTCGGGTGTGACATGAATGGCGGCCGGAACTTTGCCCGATGCGCCAGACATGCGGCCATCGGTTACGAGCCCGACGCGAAAGCCTTTATCTTGCAGCACTGCCAGGGGCGGCGTCATGCGGTGAAGTTCCGGCATGCCGTTGGCCTTGGGCCCCTGGAAGCGCACGACGACAACGACGTCCTTGTGCAATTCACCCAACTTGAAGGCCTCGTGAAGCTCTTCCTGGGAATGGAACACGCGGGCGGGCGCTTCAATGACGTGACGGTCATTTGGAATTGACGATGTCTTGATGACCGCGTGTCCCAACGGACCTTCGAGCACGTTGAGGCCGCCGGTTTCCTGAAACGGATTTTTACAGCCGCGAAGAACCGTATCGTCTTGGGAAATGCTGGCGGCTTCGCGCCAATCCAATCCGCCACCTTGTTTCAATTTTGGCTCGATCAGATAACCGTCGAGGCCGGTTCCCATGATTGTTGCAACGTCCTGGTGGACAAGGCCCTGTTTTAATAATTCTCGGATCAGCAGTCCCATGCCGCCTGCCGCATTGAAGTGGTTCACGTCGGCTTTGCCATTTGGATAGATGCGGGTCATCAGGGGCACGACCTTTGAGAGCTCGGCCAGGTCTTTCCAGGTCAGAACAATTCCGGCGGCGGCTGCCATGGCGATCAAGTGAAGTGTGTGATTGGTGGAACCACCGGTTGCCAGCAAGCCTACAACGCCGTTCACCACGGCCTTCTCATCGTAAATCTTGCCAATGGGCGTGTAGTTGTTTCCCAGTGCCGTGATCGACATGGCTTGCTGGGCGGATGCCTTGGTGATTTCATCGCGGAGCTGACTGCCGGGATTTACAAATGTTGTGCCGGGCAAATGCAGGCCCATGATTTCCATCAACATCTGGTTGGAATTTGCCGTGCCATAAAACGTGCAAGTGCCGGGGCCATGATAGGACTGCGCTTCCGCTTCGAGGAGCGCTGCGCGATCAACTTTTCCCTCAGCATAGAGCTGGCGGATTTTCCCCTTTTCCTCGTTCGGAAGGCCCGACGTCATGGGGCCTGCGGGAATGAACACGGCGGGCAGATGACCGAATGAAAGCGCGCCAATAATCAGGCCAGGCACGATTTTATCGCACACGCCGAGATAGACGGCTGCATCAAACATCTGGTGGGACAGGGCAATCGCGGTTGAAAGCGCTATAACGTCGCGTGAAAACAGCGACAACTCCATGCCGGTTTCGCCTTGGGTTACGCCGTCGCACATGGCGGGGACGCCGCCTGCAACCTGGGCGGTGCCGCCTGCTTCGCGGGCGGCCTGGCGGATGAGATCGGGGTAATGCTCAAAGGGCTGGTGGGCTGAGAGCATGTCGTTGAACGAGGTTACGATCCCAAGATTTGGCCCAGTTCCATTGCGCAACTGGTTTTTGTCGTGAGTGCCGCAGGCTGCAAATCCGTGGGCAATATTGGCGCAACCCAGGGCCTTGCGCTTGGGTTGATTGCTGACCGCAATTTCCATGCGGGCGAGATAGCGCGCGCGTGACGGTTTGCTTCGCGCGATGATTTTTTCCGTAACAGCAGAAACAATAGATTGAACAGACATGGATTGAACAGACATGGGGCTTTGCTCCGTCAGGGACACCAATAGAGTGTCAAGGGTTTGGGCGATCTCAAAAATGCGCGTATCGGCATGGCTTCCGTTGGTCCTTCGCCGAGCGCCAAGTCTAGCACATTGCGCTTCTCTTGTCCTTCGATGTGGAGGCAGATGTGGCTTGCCTCAAGGAGGGCTGGCAGCGTGAAGGTCAATCGCGGTTCACCAGCGCCGGGCGCTGACATGGGCGTTATTCTTTGCTTTCCGTTGGGATCGAGCGCCTTGGCCAAGTTGTCGCCGCCGGGGAAAAACGATGCGGTGTGGCCATCACTGCCCATGCCGAGGATTGCCACATCAATTTTGATCTCGGCAGATATCGGCGTGAACAGGGCATGGGCGGCAAAGTTTTGAATCAGGTGTTCGCGCGCAAGCCTTTCATTGGAACGGTCGCTGGTTTCTGGAACCTGGCGTTCATCCACCAAAGTGACAGTGATTTTTTTCCAGGCGATATCTGCTGCAGAGAGTTTTTCGAAAAACAGTTTCGGCGTGGCGCCGCCCGATACGGCAAGGCAGGCCTTGCCATTTGAGGTGACACATCGGGCAAGAGCTGCTGCCACATCAGTGGCAAGAGCAGATGCGAGGTCAACTTTGCTTTCAAACAATCGCTCGTCTGCGATCATGCATCATCGCCTTCATGCCAGGTTCGGCCATCGCGCTCGATCAGGGCCACAGATGCGGAGGGGCCCCAGGTGCCCGATGTATAGGGCTTGGGCAGTTCGGGAGAATCTTTCCAATATTCGAGGATGGGATCAATCCAGTTCCAGGCGGCGGTCACTTCATCGCGGCGCATAAACAGAGTTTGGTTGCCGCGCACCACATCCATGAGCAGCCGTTCATAGGCATCCGGGTTCCTTACGCCGAAAGCATCGGCAAAACTCATGTCCAATGGCACGGACCGCAGACGCATGCCGCCGGGGCCTGGATCCTTGATCATCAGCGTGAGTTTGACACCCTCATCGGGCTGCAATCTGATGATCAAACGATTGGAGGAAATTGCGCCAGCACTCGCGTCAAAAACAGAATGGGGAACCGGCTTGAATTGCACGACAATTTCCGACATGCGCGCTGCAAGGCGCTTGCCCGACCGCATATAGAAAGGAACACCGCTCCAGCGCCAACTGGCGATTTCCGCTTTCAGCGCAACATAGGTTTCGGTTTTGGAGGTGTCGGAACCAAGTTCCTCGAGATAGCCATTGACGGCGCCGCCAGCGGAGGCTCCGGCGCGGTATTGCCCGCGCACCGTATGGCTGCCGATGTTTTCAGCCGTGAATGGTTTCAGCGATTGCAGGATTTTCAATTTTTCATCGCGCACCGCATTGGCGCTGATCGAGGTTGGAGGTTCCATTGCCACCAGACACAAAAGTTGCAGCATGTGGTTTTGCACCATGTCGCGGAGCGCGCCCGATGTATCGTAATAACCGGCGCGACCCTCAACACCCAGGGTTTCAGCCACGGTGATTTGCACGTGATCAATGTGGGCGGCGTTCCAGATGGGTTCGAACAGGGCATTGGCAAAACGCAGGGCCATGAGGTTTTGCACTGTCTCTTTGCCGAGGTAGTGGTCGATGCGGTAAATCGCTGGCTCCGGAAATATCTTGCCTATCTGGTCGTTCAAAGCCCTGGCTGACTCGCCGTTCTTGCCAAGAGGTTTTTCCACGACAACGCGCGAGTTTGGCGTGACCAACATGTGCTGGCCCAAACGCTGGCAAATCGGACCGAAAAGATCGGGGCCGACAGCCAAGTAAAAAACGCGGATGCGATCATGACCGCTCCGCAGGACTTTCTCCAGCTCAACCCAGCCTTTTTCCTGGGCGGGTTCCACTGTGACATAATCTAGCCGCTCGAGAAATCTTTGACACTGGGATTTCTGGCGGTCTTCAGGCGCCACATGGGCTTCGATGGCTGCGAGCGCGAAAGCCTGGAATTCTTCTTTTGTCATCAACCGGCGGGAAGCACCTATGATGCGCGCACCTGTCGGGATTTGACCTTGCACATCACGGTGGAAAAGCGCTGGCAGCAGTTTGCGCTGGGCGAGATCGCCTGTTGCGCCAAAGACGACGAGGTCAAATACGTCAACCGGGATTGTTCTTGCTGTCATTTTTTCTTACATCCGTATTTGAGGTACGTTCATCAAAATGGCGATCTACACGCCGTGAACCCGCATTGCAATGAGTCAATTCCATTGATTCATTGATTTTTGGTTGAGGTTCTGTGAAGGGTATCAGGGTTGGTTCCAAAAGAGGCTTTTAATGATTGTTTGCTGCGGCGAGGCGCTGATTGACATGATGCCGCGGAAGGCGGCTGATGGTGCTGCGGTTTATCAACCGTTCAATGGCGGTTCAATCTTCAATACAGCGATTGCGCTCGGCAGGCTTCAGATCAAAACCGGATTTTTCAGCGGAATTTCAACAGATTTTTTTGGCGATAGCCTGAAGGCTGGTTTGCTGGAAAGCCATGTGGACCTGAAATACGCCAAGGTTTGGGACAGGCCTTCGACACTCGCCTTCGTGAAATTTGACAATGGCCATGCGCGCTATTCCTTTATTGATGACAATTCCGCCGGGCGCATGTTGACCAAGAAGGACCTGCCGAAATTAGCGAGCGATGTTGAGGCGCTGCATTTTGGCTCGATCAGCCTCATTCAGGAACCTGGTGCTTCCACACTCGAGGCGTTGATGAAACGCGAATGCCGGAAGCGCGTCATATGTTATGATCCCAATATTCGCCCTTCCCTGGTCAAGGAGCGCAGACACTATCTGGCGCGCATAAACCGGCTGATTGCGATGTGTGATATTCTCAAAACATCTGACGAGGACATCAAATGGATTACCGGCAAGGATGATGTTCAATCGGCAGCGAAGAAGTGGCTGCGGGCTGGCGCCAAGGTTGTTGTGGTGACGAAGGGTGCTGATGGCGCCGAGGCCTTCACCAAAAAGATTTCCGTGATGCTGCCTGCCGGCAAAGTCAAAGTGGTGGATACGGTTGGCGCAGGGGACACGTTCACGGCAGGCATACTGGCTTCACTTTCAAAAGCTGGCAAGCTCAACAAGGCGGCGGTGCAGGCACTTGATGAGGCTGCGCTGAGAGAAGCATTGGAGTTTGCCACGCGCGCTGCCGCCATCACTGTTTCGCGCGCAGGCGCCAACCCGCCATGGGCTCATGAACTTTCCAGTTGATGGCGTAATTCCAAAACTGGCCGAGGCCCTGAGGCGCGGGCGAGCCGCCATTCTTGTGGCGGAACCCGGAGCTGGCAAGACGACGCGGGTGCCGCTGGCATTGCTCAAGAGCGACTGGCTTGGCGCCAAGAAGATCGTGATGCTGGAGCCCCGCAGGCTGGCAGCGCGCACGGCCGCCAAGCGCATGGCGCAAACGCTTGAAGAAGAGATTGGCGCAACAGTGGGCTACACGGTGCGGCTGGAGCGCAAGGTATCGTCCGCCACCCGCATTGAGGTCGTGACCGAAGGCATTCTGACGCGGCGCTTGCAAAATGATCCGGAGTTGAAGGACACTGGCCTTATCATCTTTGATGAGTTTCATGAGCGCAGCCTTGATGGCGATCTTGGTTTGGCATTGACGCTGGATATGCGGCAGGGCCTGCGCGAAGATTTACGGCTGCTTGTCATGTCGGCCACACTTGATGCGGATCGTTTGTCGAAACATCTGGGGGATGCTGAAATTATTGAAACCGCGGGGCGCATGTTTCCGGTGGAGACGCGCTATCTCGACAGGGCGACGCGGCAAACTGTTTCGGCGGATGCGTGCAAGGCTGTTCAGCTGGCATTGTGGAACACCACGCAAAGCGTTCTGGTTTTTCTTCCCGGTGAATCAGAAATTCGCCGGACGGAGGAACTGCTAAGAGCGGCAAACCTGCCAGACAGTGTTCTGGTGCGGCCCCTTTATGGCGCCATGGGGTTTGCGGAACAGGACGCGGCGCTGCAACCGGCACCCGAGGGCACGCGCAAGATTGTGCTGGCTACGACGATTGCGGAAACCAGCTTGACGATTGAAGGCATTGGCACGGTGATTGATACGGGCTTCAAACGCAGCCCGCGATTTGACCCGGCCAGCGGCATGACGAGCTTGGAAACGGTTCGGGTGAGCCTCGCCTCTGCGGATCAGCGCCGGGGCCGGGCTGGCCGATTGGGACCGGGTGTTTGCTACAGGCTGTGGCCCGAAGCAGAGACCCGAGCCCTTAGCCCCAATGACCAGCCCGAAATTCTGGTGAGCGATTTGGCGCCGCTCGCTTTGGAGTTAGCGGCCTGGGGCGTGAATGATCCCTCCTCCTTGGCGTGGCTTGATGCGCCGCCCGCTGCTGCCTTTGGGCAAGCACAGGATTTGCTCAGGAAACTGGAAGCTGTTGACGGTGCTGGGCGCATTACGGCGATGGGGAAAGCCATGGTCAGGACGCCGCTGCACCCTCGCCTTGCGCATATGGTGGCCAAGGGAAAAGCTTTGGGTGCCGGCGAGGCGGCGGCAGAGCTTGCGGCCTTCCTTTCAGAGCGCGATGGATTGGGCCGGGATGCAGGCTCTGATATTGCTTCGCGGCTTTTGGCAACGCGGGGGCCTGCACGCCAGCGCATGCAAGCAACGGCTCGGCAGATCAAGCAGATCGCAGGCGCGGTTGCAGACACATCGGCAATTGGTGAAGGTGTGTTGACGGCGTTTGCCTGGCCCGACAGAATTGCCCAGAAACGCGGAGGCGAGCGGCGATACCGGTTGTCTGGCGGAGGTGGCGCTGTTCTCCCTGAGCATGACGGGCTGGCAAAATCAGAATGGCTGGCGGTGGCCACAACTGACGGGGCATCTGGGGACCAAAAAATATTTCTTGCCGCACCCCTGACGCCCCCCGAAATCGAAACGCATTTTTCGCATCTCATTGCGGTGGACGAAAGTGTGGCCTGGGACAGCCGCCAGCAAGCTGTCAATGCCAAGCGGGCCCGCAAACTCGGGGCCCTCATTCTTGAAGAACGCGTGTCACCTGATGCAGACCCTGATGCCATAGCTGATGCGATGCTGAAAGGCATTGCAGAAATGGGGCTCGGGTCGCTGCCGTGGACGGATGCTGCCACCAACTTTCGGGCGCAGGTGACTTTTATCAGGCGCTATTTTCCTGAAGAATCCTGGCCTGATCTTTCGGATGCCGGTTTGCTTGGCGATATGGACCAATGGCTTAAGCCCTACCTCCCAGGCATTTCCCGCAAAAGCCATCTTGACCGCCTGGATATGCTGGCAATCATGCGCGATCTTGTGCCCCATGGCCTGCAGCGGCAAATGGATGTTCTGGCGCCGCGCCGGATTGAAGTTCCATCGGGATCACACGTTGCCATCGACTATGATACGGAAGGCGATCCTGTCATTCGCGTGCGGTTGCAGGAAATGTTCGGGCTGGCCAAGACGCCGAGCGTTGCCAAGGGGAGAGCGCAATTGCGCATTGAACTTTTGTCGCCAGCGGGGCGACCGCTGGCTGTTACAAAGTCATTGGAGACCTTCTGGACCAACGGCTATCCGGACGTGCGCTCGGAGTTGCGCGGGAGGTATCCCAAACATTCATGGCCGGAGGATCCGCTGACGGCACCAGCGGTTAAGCCGCGGAGGTTGCGGTAAAATGTGACGGAGTTTGGTTGCGGAGTGGTGGGGACATGGCGCTTTATGCCACCCTTGACCCGCACTCCTCACAATGCCAAACACCGCGCATAATGACTGACACTGCTCATATCCGCAATTTTTCCATTATCGCCCATATTGACCACGGCAAGTCTACGCTGGCTGACCGGCTTATCCAACTCTGCGGGGCGGTGAGTGACCGGGACATGGTGGACCAGATTTTGGACTCCATGGATTTGGAGAGGGAGCGCGGGATTACCATCAAGGCCAACACGGTGCGGCTGGATTACACGGCCAAGAGCGGCGAATCATATGTACTGAACCTGATCGATACGCCGGGGCATGTGGATTTTGCTTATGAGGTTTCGCGGTCGCTGGCGGCTTGTGAGGGTTCGCTTTTGGTGGTGGACGCTTCGCAGGGCGTGGAAGCGCAGACGCTGGCCAATGTCTATCAGGCGATCAACAACAACCACGAGATTGTGCCGGTGCTCAACAAGGTGGATTTGCCTGCCGCCGAGCCTGAGCGCATTCGCCAGCAGATTGAAGATGTGATTGGCATTGACGCCTCGGAGGCCGTGTTGATTTCAGCCAAATCCGGTTTGGGTGTGCCGGATGTTCTGGAAGCTATCGTCCACCGGTTGCCTCCGCCAAAAGGTGATCGCTCGAAGCCACTGAAGGCTTTGCTGGTTGACAGCTGGTATGATTCCTATCTGGGCGTTGTCGTTCTCCTGCGCATCATTGATGGCGAGCTCAAGAAGGGCATGCGTGTCAAGATGATGGGAACGGGCGGCTCCTATCTCATCGACCGGGTTGGCGTGTCACGGCCCAAGAAAGAAATGGTGGCAAGTCTTGGGCCTGGCGAAATCGGGTTCTTTACCGCTGCCATCAAGCAGGTGGCCGATACACGTGTTGGCGATACGGTGACGGATGAGAAGAACCCCGCTGCTGAAGCCTTGCCGGACTTCAAGGAAGCGCAGTCGGTGGTGTTTGCGGGATTCTTTCCGGTTGATGCCGCGAAGTTTGAAGACCTGCGCGAGGCCATGGGGCGGCTTCGCCTCAATGACGCGAGTTTCTCCTATGACATGGAAACGTCGGCGGCTTTGGGGTTTGGTTTTCGCTGCGGGTTCTTAGGCCTGTTGCATCTTGAAATCACCCGCGAACGCATCGAGCGCGAGTTCAATGTGGATATCATCACCACGGCGCCGAGCGTTATTTATAAAGTAAATCTGCGTTCGGGCGAGCAGATCAGTTTGCATAATCCGGTTGACATGCCTGATCCCATGCTCATTGAATCGATCGAAGAGCCATGGATCGAGGCCACCATTCTGGTGCCGGATGAATATCTGGGTTCCATCCTGAAATTGTGCGAGGACCGGCGCGGGCGGCAAAAGCAGCTCACCTATGCGGGCAGCCGCGCCATGCTGATTTATGAGATTCCGCTCAACGAGGTGGTGTTTGATTTTTATGACCGGCTGAAATCAGTAAGCCGTGGCTATGCCAGCTTTGACTACAAGATGGTGGGCTATGAAAAGGGCGATCTGGTGCGCATGGGAATTCTGGTGAATGCCGAACCCGTCGACGCGCTGGCCATGGTGGTTCACCGGGCGCGCGCCGAACAGCGTGGCCGCGTGATGTGCGAGAAATTGAAAGATTTGATTCCGCGCCACATGTTTCAGATTCCGATCCAAGCCACTATCGGCGGCAAGATCGTGGCGCGTGAAACACTTTCTGCCATGCGCAAAGACGTGACCGCCAAGTGTTACGGCGGCGACATCAGCCGCAAACGCAAGCTTCTGGACAAGCAGAAGGAAGGCAAGAAAAAAATGCGCCAGTTCGGCAAGGTGGAAATTCCGCAAGAGGCCTTTATTGCGGCGCTGAAGATGGACGAGAACTGATTTTAGCCACTGGACCTTAAATTAGAACTATTCTAATCTCCGATTATGAAAAGTTTTTCTGACCTCACAGAACAAGAAATTATTGCGCTTGCCATTTCAAGCGAGGATGATGATGCGCGCACCTATTCGGGGTTTGCCAATGCGCTGATGCAAACCTATCCGGCTTCCGCCAAGGTATTCATGGAAATGTCGGAAGAAGAACACGAGCATCGCCGCTGGCTGACTGATCTCTACCAGAAGAAGTTTGGCGATTTCATACCGCTGATCCGGCGCAATGAAATCAATGGCTTTGTAAAGCACAAGCCGGCCTGGCTTATCAGCAAACTCAATATCGACGAGATGCGGAAACGCGCTGAGGTGATTGAGCTCGAAAATTACCGCTTTTACAAGCAGGCGGCCGAACACAGCAAAGATTCGCAGGTTCAAAAACTTTTGATCAAACTGGCCGAGGCTGAAAAGGGCCACGAGTCACTTGCTGCGCGACTGGGAGATCAGCACCTGACGGCCGATGCCAAGCTTGATGAGGCTGAAACCAGACGGCGACTGTTCCTGCTGCAGGTGATCCAACCGGGGCTTGTGGGTCTGATGGATGGATCGGTCTCAACTCTGGCGCCCTTGTTTGCAGCCGCCTTCGCCACGGGTGATACGTGGGACACTTTTTTGGTTGGATTGGCAGCGTCGGTGGGGGCTGGAATTTCGATGGGCCTGGCGGAGGGTTTGTCGGACGATGGCAAACTCACCGGGCGAGGTCATCCCCTGATCCGCGGTCTTGCTGCCGGCATCATGACGGCCATCGGCGGGCTTGGGCATACGCTGCCCTATCTCATTCCGAATTTCCAGACGGCCACGTGGCTGGCAGTCATTGTGGTGTTTGTTGAACTTTGGGCTATCTCATGGGTGCGCTACAAATATATGGATACGCCATTTCTGAAAGCGGCTTTTCAAATCGCGGTGGGCGGTTTTCTGGTTTTCCTGACAGGCATGCTGATTGGGAGTGCGTGATTTTGAAACCGGCAAATGAAACCTGTTGATCAATTCGACATCCACTCTTTCATCCAGCCTGCTCTGAGACTGTCGCCTTCGCCGCGAAAGTACTCTTCAGCAATGTCAACACTCAACACGCGGTCTGCCCGAAAATTCCGGATTGATGCGCGAAGCTCGCACCAAGCCACAATATTGGTGGTCTCGGCATAATAGATCATGGCGATCGGTCGGATCACTCTTTGCGTTTTCTCGCCATTTACATTGCGATAGTGAAGCATTAACTTCTGTTCATCGCGAATGGCTTGCCGCACGATTGATAAGTCGACTGCCGGGGGTTCGTTCTGCACCGTGCCCCAGGCGTGCAATGTTTGGACCGAAAACAGTGGGCGCAGAGGCGGCGGAACAGCCACCTCCACTTTGCTGCTCACGCGCCTTGCTGCGGCCTTCAATTCAGTATCAGCGGTGCGTTCAAGCAGCGCCATGCCGAGCACAATAGCCTCGACCTCCGTGACCGAGAACATCAGTGGCGGCAACTCGAACCCTGGCCGCAAAATGTAACCCAGCCCGCGCTCGCCGTCGATGGGAACGCGCATCGCCTGGAGCGCTGCGATATCGCGGTAGACCGAGCGCTGCGTCACTTCCATCTGCCCGGCCATATGGGCAGCCGTTATCGGACGATGAGCCAGCCGCAATATCTGGATAATCTCAAACAGCCTTGCTGCCTTTCGCATCAATGAAACTCCTGTCCGGAATCCTCAATCAACTGACACACCATTGGCCATTGGGAGGTGCTAATTGCGCCATGATAATATTGAAAGAACTACATAAATACGACAACAAAATCATCGGGGAGTTACACTACTGACATGTCCCATGCCCAAAACCTCTGGATTTATTTTGCTCTTCTGTTTGGCATCATCATCGTGCCCGGCATGGACATGTTCTTCGTCATGGCCAATGCACTGGTGGGTGGACGCATGCGCGCAATGATGGCCACGACGGGCATCATGCTGGGGGGTGTATCGCATACAGTGCTTGCGGTTTTTTGCCTGGGCATTGTCACACGGATCGCTCCTTCAGCTTTGACCGTCATCCTGCTTGCGGGCGCTGCCTATATGGCATGGATTGGCTATTCGCTGATCCGAAGTTCCATTACTGTGAATGACATTGGGACGGTCGATACAAAAACGATGTGGGCGGCGTTTCGCCAGGGATTCATCACCTGCATGCTCAATCCGAAGGCCTATGTGTTCAGTTTTGCAGTTATTCCACAGTTCATTCGGTCGGAATATGGGCCATTGTGGTCACAGGCTCTGGTCATGAGCCTGCTTACCGTGGTGACCCAGTTCAGCATTTATGGCGGGTTAGCACTGGTAGCCGCCACAAGCCGGGAGCTTCTCATCAGGAATCCCATCGTCACAATCTGGATTGGAAGACTTGCCGGCGTGATGTTCGTGATCGTTGCGATACTGACGGTTTGGCAGGCTTATCATTCTTGAAAATGCACCGTGTAAAAAATGTAGTGATTGATGAGGCGATGTGACGAGAGGCATTGATGACTAAAAATTTTTGATTGGAAACCGGGAATCCAACTGGCTCATTGATCTATGGGCGATTTCGTGGATTCGCTGCGGATATTTGGATACGCCTTTTCTCAAGACTGGGCTTCAAATCGCGGTGGGCGGCTTTCTGGTTTTCCTGACAGGCATGCTGACTTGGGAGTGCGTGAGCTGATTTGACGATCAAGCCGTCACCCTCAAGCTCAGCGAGCAGTTTTCCGAGATCGGCTGATATTTTTCGCCAAGCAATATCCGGATAGAGTTCGCGCATCAAAACCAGCAATTCCTTGCGGGTCGAAGGCTCTTCGAGAAGCAGCCATACGACGGCTGCTGTTGCATTGAGATTTTTGATTGTTGTCTCGGTAATTACAAAGGCGTCGGCATCCACAATGCGCGTGTCCAAGCCCTGGCGCTGCCGGAAGGCTTTCGGTTTCATGTGAATTTTTCCGTCAAAAATTCAGCAGCTTCCAAAGCGCTGCTGTAGCGCAACCGATAGCGCTGGGAATCTCTGGCAAGACCGTGGAGGCGGTCGAATATTTCCGGCATGGGAATTTTCCGGATAATGTTTGTCGCAATGAGATTTTTGAGAACCGCAGCCGTGCTAACATTGTCGAGGACGGGCGCGCCATCCTCCACTCTTTCGAGCATGATTATGGCGGTGATTTTGGCGGCTTCGTTGAGGCGGGCGATTTGCGGGTGCTGTGGCTTCAAATAAAGCCAGGCATTGGAATTTGGCCCCAGGTGGGACTTGATGTAACTTACAACCGATGGAGCCGTATTCGTCGGCAAAGGTTTTCGAAGCCGCGGCAGGAATCCCAGGCTCATGCCCAGTTTGCCTTTCACTTCCAAGCCCAGAACATCGTCAGAAAATACCTTTTGGCCGAGGGAGGCGAGATTGGCAATCAGTGTTGACTTGCCACTGTAACCTTTGGCCGGAAGACAAATGAGGCCCTGGCCGATTTTAACGGCCCCGCCATGCAAGCACAGCAAATGCGGATTTTCATCGAGGTACCAATAGATAGAGACATCGTGGATCAATGTCAGGACACGCAGGGCGGACTTGGGGGGGAAACTATCCCAATGGCGAGGTCTTTCAGCGCCAAGTTCGCGCCAATGCCAGCCGTCCTTTTGGCGGGTTATCTTGGCGCGTGGCTTAAATGCCTTAAATTCCTTGGGTGTTCCGACGCTGATATCCCAGCCCACGTAGATATCGGGCAATCTTGCCACAATTTCCTCGCAACCAGCGAGATCAATGGACCATCCGGTTTTTCCAAATACAACGCGCTGGATCATGGGGATCTATAGCAAAGGGAATGAAAAGGGACCGAAATTTTCGATCCCCTTTTTTTGAAATATTATTGAGCAGCGCAACCTGTATCCGAAGCTTCGTCACATGGGGATGGAGCATCGGCTGCATCATCAGCGGGGGAAGGAGTGTCAACTGATGGACCATCGGAGGACCCACTATTTTCGGACCCATGGCCACTGTTTTCGGACCCATGGCCACTATTGCCGGATCCATGGCCACCGCTCGCTCCGTCGCCGCCGTCTTTGGCCTGGGCCTTGGTAATTGTCATCAGAACGGGAGTTGCATAGGCGACCGCAGCCAGTGCGCCTAAACGAAGAAGAGCTTTACGACGAGAAAAAATATCCGACATATCTATAGCCTCTCATTAAAAATTGAACTCAGATTATTTAACGATTGGAAAGACTTGGTCACCAATCTTGATGTCAAAATACTCCAGCTCTGATGACAAGTTCCTGAAATATCGGTTAAAGAGGTCTTAAGGATTTTATTGCTGGACAGGCCACGGTGCAATTTAACCTATTGAAGAATAATAGAAATAACTTTCGCAATCTCTATTTATTCAAAATTCTTTCAATTCCCCGCGAAATTTTTTTGCCTCGCGGCAGTCATTTGGGCGAAAATGGAAAGGGCTGTTGCTTCGGGAAAACGGCTCCCATATCCAATCTGGCTGGAGCTTTGATTGCGGTCAAGGTTTCGGCGCTATCGGTTACGGGCAAGGCCTGGCCCATGACTGCTGCTTGCCTTGATGGTTCCATGTTCTGGAATACTCACCTTAAAATCTGATCGAAGCTCCAGCAGGAACGTTTCAAACCCTTCATTTGCCAACGCCCGCTTTGCCTTCCAGCAAAAGCGGGCGCCGCAAATTTCCATCAGATGCAGCGCCATCGCAAGTTCGCGATCAGCTACTTGTGGTGCACCGGCCAGCTTCTTGTTGAGATCAGCTAAGGTGATGGACATATCAAAAGTTCAGGCGGACCGCCCCCGGCTCGATTGAACTTGCTCCTCGACGGCGCCAAGTATCATGTGGCGCCCTTCTTAATATTTGTGCCTCTTGTAAAACTGACGTTAGCGCAACTAAAGGCCATGATGATCATGAGGCTTCAATGCCATTTGCACGAAATCGACCATTTTGCATGAAGGGCTGGATAACGCCCACGAATTGCGTCAATTGAACTGATGTTGCCGGGTTTTCATTTTGAGGCCGAGCCGTGATTTGAGCTCGGCATAGTATTTTTTGCTCACCGGAACACTGCGTGATTCTGGACTGCCGACTTCAACGATGGCGCCATCACCAGACTTCCTCAGGGATTTTACCCGGTCGATCGCCACGAGGTGGCTGCGATGGACGCGCATGAAGTCAGCCTGGGCCAGGCGCTCTTCGGCTTCGGTTATTGACCATGGAGAAAAATGTTCGCGTCTGCCATCATTGACCAATGTGTAGTGAGCGGTCGCCCGCACAGAATAGATTTCGGATGCCGGAATGAGCCTGGTTGCGCCTTCACTCTCAATTGGAACCAGTATCACCTTGTGTCGCGATGGGACGACTGCAACTGGCTGCGAAGTTATTTCAGCCGGTGCAATCGGAGCGAAGTTGCGGCTGTTCTCGGGCACCAGGTAGAGCAAGAAAACGCCCGACACAATGAATGAAAGCAGCGTTACAACAATGGTGAGAACATCGCCCGAAACGGTTGGCCCGAACACTATTGGGCGAAGCGGGCTCTCCACAATTGTCATTCCCATCATTGCAGTGTAGTGCATGCCGGAAACCCCCAAGCCAAATATCAATGCGCTTATGGCCAAAGTCTGGCGCCTGATTTTCGACTCAAAAACACGCAGTGCGCAGTGGCTTGCTGCAACTGCGATAACTGCTGATGCAATGATGTAGCGGCTGTCATGTTGCAGCCCAAAGGGTCCCGTAATTGCGTGCATGCCGAGATAGTGCATGCTGACAATACCCGTCCCCATCAGCAACGATGCCACGACCGTAGATTGATTTGTCGATTTTTCCCGGCTCACAAAAAACGCCGCTATGCCAATGACCAGGACACACAGGAGAAATGAAAGCAGCGTCAGCAGAATTGAAAATGATGCCCCTTCAGGCAGCTTGGTCGCCAGCAATCCAACGAAGTGCATGGTCCATATGCCAAGGCCGAGCGACCAGGCGGCACCTGCAAGCAGTCCACGTCGATGCGAGCCCGTTGCGGCGCGTGCTTGAATGGCGAGGCCCAAGCCCACGTAGCTCCCAAGAATCGCCATTACGCCTGACAACGCCTCAAACTCGGACGTCAGCGGAATACCAAATGAAAAGTCCACACCAACCCTTTCTGCCCCAAAAGAACTTGTGTTATAGCCCTTATGGAGCCTTTAGCAATGAAAGTTGCTTTAACTGTCGCCATTGCAGAATGCCGCCGCCTTGGGAGTAGCCGATGACAGACCAGATGCCGTCGGGAGTCTTTGCTCCGGTGCTCACGCCGTTCAGGAAAGATCTTTCGATCGATAAATCGGCGCATTTACAATTTTGCAAATGGCTGCTTTCGAAGAATGTGGGCCTGGCCATTCTCGGCACCAATTCGGAAGCGAATTCACTTTCGGTTGCGGAGCGCATAGACCTGATTGAAAATTTGGCCGCTGGCGGGATTCCCGGTTCGAGGCTTATGCCGGGAACTGGAGCCTCCGCACTTCCTGACACGATCGCGCTAACGCGGGCTTCGCTTGCCGTGAATGCTGCCGCAGTTTTGATGCTGCCGCCGTTTTTTTACAAGAATTTGAACGAGGACGGACTTTTTGCATCTTTTGCGGAGGTGATTGAGCGCGTAACCGATCCGAAGCTGAAAATATGTCTCTACCACATCCCCAAATTCTCCGGCGTGCCCATGACCTATCCGCTGATCAATCGGCTGCTCAGCAGATATCCCGACACCATCGTGGGGCTCAAGGATTCTGATGGAAACATGGCCTACACGCTGGGGCTCATGAAAGAGTTTCCACAACTCAGGGTTTTCTGCGCCAGTGAATCGCTGTTGCTGGAAACGATGCGCAATGGCGGGGCGGGCTGCGTATCCGCTTGCGCAAATATCAATCCGGAAGCGATTGTGAAACTGTGTGAAAATTGGGCGCGTGCCGATGCGGCGGAATTGCAGACGACGGTGAACCCGGTGCGCGGCATCATTGAATCGCGCCCGATGATTGCAGCGCTTAAAGCGGCGACGGCGATCCATGGGCATTACCCATCGTTTTCCACGGTGCGCCCGCCGCTGCTGGGATTTGACGCCGAGAAATCCAACGCGTTGATGGCCGCCCTGACGGAGGCGGGATTGACCATGCCAGGACTTGCCGCGTTTCTGGCCGAAGCCGGATAACTGGCGGAGAGAGGGGCCGCCGAACATGAGTTTTCCCATGTTCGTGACAATCCGCCAGCGTCTCTATTAACCCTTATTCTATAGGCTTTTATTTCCGTCACTGATTTTCTGTGTTCATTGGTGTTTGCCACAAGCCGCGTTTCGTGGTAGGGCATATGGTAGGACAGAGAGTGAGGCGGTGATGGCACGGGAAATCGGAATTCTCAATGCACGGAAGGTGGAAACGCTCACCGAAACCGGGCGGCATGCCGATGGCGGCAACCTTTATCTTTCAATTTCACAGAATGGCGGCAAGCGCTGGACGTTTTTCTATCGCTTCAAGGGTGCCCGCAAGGAAATGGGGCTGGGCAGTGCCGCCAAGGGCCAAGTGAGCCTTGCAGATGCCCGCAAAGCTGCCTCTGAGGCCCGCAAGCTGGTTGCCGATGGCATTGACCCGCTGGCAGCGAGAGAAGCCCGCAAGCAGGCAGAGCGCATCATTCCCACCTTCGGAGTCTTTGCCGATGAATATCTGGCCACCCACCGCTCCAAGTTCCGCAATGAAAAGCATATTGCCCAATGGCAAATGACGCTCACGACCTATTGCGAGCCAATTCGCGCCAAGCCCGTCAGTGCCATCGACACCGAAGCGGTGCTGAAAGTGCTGCAACCCATTTGGGCGAAAATCCCTGAAACCGCTTCGAGACTCCGGGGCCGCATTGAAAACATCCTGGACGCGGCAAAGGCCATGGGTTACCGCCAAGGCGAAAACCCGGCCATCTGGCGAGGCCATCTCAAAACCCTTCTACCCGCCCGCCAAAGGCTCACACGCGGCCATCATGCGGCGCTGCCCTATGATGACCTGCCTGCGCTGGTAACCGAGCTACGGGCAAAGCAGGCCATGGCAGCGCTGGTCTTGGAGCTTTGCATTCTCACGGCAACCCGCTCCGGTGAAATCCTCAATGCGGAATGGCCGGAGTTTGACTTGAAGAAAGCCATCTGGACCGTTCCGGCAATCCGCATGAAGACGGGTCATGAACACCGCATTCCGCTCACCGCCCGCGCGGTGGAAATCCTGGAATCGCTTCACAAGATTCCCCACCAGACCCACGTGTTTCCCGGCAATGCTCATGGCAAGCCGTTATCATCAATGGCCATGGCAATGCTGCTGAGGCGCATGGGCCGCACTGAAATCACGGTTCACGGCTTCCGCTCCAGCTTCCGCGACTGGGCTTCGGAACAAACCTCATTCCCCCACGAAACCTGCGAGCATGCGCTGGCACATAGGATTAGCGACAAGGCGGAAGCCGCATACAGGCGTGGCGACCAATTCGAGAAGCGCCGCAAGCTGATGGACGCGTGGGCGGCGTTTTGCGAGCCGCGCCAGAAGGCCAATGTAATTCACCTCAAAAAAGATAAGGCGTCATGAACCATCTTGGTTCCCGCCACTTGCCAAGTGTTGCAACCTATATTAGTTATAGATATGTCTAAGGCCGCGACTTTTACCCTTTCCAGGCCAAAAGCTTTGGCATTGGTGCGGGAACTGGCCAAAGACAGCGGCAATGTGGTGTTCACCGGCCATGCGCTTATTCGCATGCGGCAAAGACAGGTGACACCGAAAGCAGTGATTGAATGTCTCATGCGTGGCGTGATTGTTGAAGGCCCTGCGCTGGGCGTCAAAGGCACTTGGAAACTGGCAATGCAGCGCATGGGTGCCGGGCGAAGGCTGCATGTTGGCCTTGCCATCGACCTGCCAAGCCGCCTGATTATTATAACTGTTTACGACGTGAAGGATTGAACGCAAATGCACCATTACACCGAGAGCGGGCTGCGCAATATCTGGCT
>JANNXN010000073.1:0-8461 GCA_031409595.1 Rhodobiaceae bacterium | reverse complement strand
GCCGAGAGACGTTCGACTTCACCTTTTGTTTCAAAACCATCGATCAAGCTATTGGAAAGGGTCTCGATTTTGGGTCGCAGGCGCTCCACCTGACGCGACAGGAAGGCGCGATTGACGAGGCCCCGCAATCTGGCATGGACCGGTGGCTCCAGCTCCAGCAGTGAATGGGATTCAAAATCATAGAAGGGCTTGAGCCGGTCTGGAACTTCCCCCAGCCCCAATTCCTCGCGCGTCGCCACATGGAGGATCTGGCGGCCAAGGCGGCGGTCCCGCAAAAGCGTGTTCACATCTTCATGGGCGGAAAAACACCAGTAGCCATACTGCTCCCATTTGAACACGGGAACTTCAGCCCGCAGCTTGTGATAATAGGGGTAGGGGTTCTCGTAGAACTGCGCGTCACGCGGGTCTAGGTCCACACTTCTGCGGTTGGAATCGATCTTCATGGCGGCTAGTCTAGCAAACATGAAAATATATATCAGCGTGGATATTGAGGGCGTGGCGGGCATCACCCATTGGGACGAGGCCAACAAGGCGCACACCGATTATCCGGAATTTCGCGAGCAAATGACCAGGGAAACGCTCGCCGCCATCGAGGGCGCGCGAGCGGCCGGAGCAACCGAAATATGGGTGAAGGATGCCCATGAAACCGGGCGCAACCTGATCACCTCCATGCTGCCCGAAGACGTGAAAATCATCCGTGCCTGGGCGGGGCATCCCTTGTGCATGGTGCAGGAACTGGATGAAAGTTTCGCTGCCGTGATGATGGTAGGCTACCACGCGGCGGCGGGCTCGGAAGCCAACAGCCTGGCCCACACGCTGTCCAGCGATGCAGTTTTGGTGAAACTCAACGGCAAGCCCGCTTCGGAATTTCTGGTCCACGCCCTGGCGTCATCCATGCTCGGCGTTCCAACCGTTTTTGTGACCGGCGATCAGGGGCTGATGGATGAAGTGAAAGAAACCAATCCGGCCATCACAACCTGCGCGGTAAAACAGGGCAGGGGGCAATCCACCATTTCCATGGCGCCATTGGGCGCCCTGAAGGCAATTCGCGCTGGCGCTGAGAAAGCCCTGAAAGGCGATTTGAAAAAGGCATTGTTGCAGGTTCCCAAACACACTGTGATCGAGATCACATATGGCAATCCCAATCTGGCCTATCGTCACAGCTGGTATCCCGGCTGCAAACACATTGGCAATCGAACCATCCGCTTTGAAACGGACGACTACTTCGATGCCCTCAGGATGTTGAACTACGTAACATGACCACCCATCACACGTCGCAAAAAGAGTTCATCTTTCTGGTGGCTCTGCTCACCGCCATGGTTGCCATGTCAATTGACACCATGCTGCCGGCCATTGGCACCATCGCCAGCGAGTTTGGCGTGACAGACCCCAACGACCGGCAATATATCATCGGGTTTTTCTTTGGCGGCATGACCGTTGGAACGCTGATCTATGGCCCGATATCAGACAGCACCGGCCGCAAGCCCGCGATATTCGCGGGCCTCTTGTTCTATCTCGCGGGCACATTGCTGTGCATGTTTTCCACGAGCTTTGAAATGCTGCTGGCGGGCCGGGCGCTGCAGGGTTTTGGTGCTTCCTCGCCCCGCATTGTTTCCATGGCCATGGTGCGCGACGGGCAATCGGGTGCGGCCTTGGCGCGGATCATGTCATTCGTCATGATGGTATTCATGCTGGTGCCGATCCTGGCTCCATCGGTTGGCCAGCTCGTTCTGTATGTGGCAAGCTGGCGAATGATTTTCGCGGGGCTCCTGGTGATTGCGATTGTTGCTGCGATTTTCCTGGAGCTGCGCCAGGAAGAAACATTGCCGGTGGAAAAGCGTGCCCCGCTTTCGGCGCGTGAATTGCTGAGTGCAGCACGCGAATTTTTCAGCTATCGCATTGCCTGGGGTTACACAATTGCCGTTGGCTGCGTGTTCGCATCATTCATTGCTTACCTTGGAACATCGCAACAGATATTTGCGGAACAATACGCGCAAGGCGATTTGTTTGCCATTTGGTTCGGTGTGTTTGCAATCGCAATTGCGATTGCCATGATGGTGAACGCCAAACTGGTGATGCGCTACGGCATGCGCGCACTTTCCAAATGGGCGCTGAGATTTCATATTGTTGCGGCTGTAATATTCCTATTTGTGGCGTTGCCATTTGCAGGCCACCCGCCCCTTTGGACGCTGGGCGTCTATCTGTTTTTCACGTTCTTTTGCTCAGGCATTTTATTTGGCAACTACAACGCCATGGTGATGGACCCGGTGGGACGAATTGCCGGCATGGCCGCAGCTATTTCAGGCTCCCTTTCGAGCCTGGTGGCGCTTGGCATCGGCAGCTGGATAGGCCAACTCTACGACGGCACAATCTTGCCACTGGCATATGGTTTTCTGGCCATGGGATTGTCGGCTTTGGCATTCAGTGAGTGGGCGGAACGTTCAAGACCGGCAACGACAAAAAATCCCCGCCTTGCGGAATAACAAGAAGGTCTGGTAGTCCATATATCGTGTTTAAACCCTATTCAGCTCTAGCCCTTGCCAAACATGCGTTGTCGCCCGACAGGCCATGGCCCAGGGCCTGGAATTCGCCGGAGCCTAAAGGTGCGTACGACGCCATTGTGATTGGCGGCGGCGGGCACGGGCTGGCCACTGCTTATTATTTGGCGAAAAACCACGGCCTTACCAATGTGGCTGTTCTTGAGCGCAATTACATCGGCTCCGGCAATGTGGGCCGCAACACGACAATCATCCGTTCCAACTATATGATCGACGGCAATACCCAGTTTTTTGAGCACTCGCTCAAACTATGGGAAGGGTTGTCGCATGAATTGAATTTCAACTGCATGGTGTCGCACCGCGGCCAAGTGGTGCTGGCAGTCAATCCTACGCAACTCGATACATTTGCCAGGCGCGGCAATATCATGCGGCTCAATGGCATTGACGCGGAATTGCTGGACCGTAACCAGGTGATGAAGCTGCTGCCATATCTGGATTATTCGCAGGAAGCTCGCTGGCCCATCTATGGCGGCATCATTCAAGAGCGCGCCGGAACCGTGCGCCATGATGCCGTGGCCTGGGGCTATGCCCGCGCAGCCGATACATTGGGCGTGCACATCATTGAAAATTGCGAAGTGACCGGCTTTGTGATGGATGGCGGCAAGGCCGTGGGCGTTGAGACATCACGCGGCAAGATATTGGCGGGAAAAATCGGCATCGCCGTTGCGGGTCATTCTTCGCATGTAGCCAAGATGGCCGGCCTTCGTGTTCCCATCGAAACCCATGTCCTGCAGGCCTTCGTGACCGAACCCGTCAAACCCATGGTGGATCACGTGATCTCCTGGGGCGCCGAACTGTTTTATCTCTCCCAGTCAGACAAGGGCGGCATGGTGTTTGGCGGCCATATCGATGGCTTCAACACCTATACGCAGCGCGGACAATTCCCCCGCATTCAAACCGTCGCCGAATGCGCCGTTTCCCTGTTGCCCTTCATGTCGAAGCTGCGCCTGCTGCGCCACTGGGGCGGCGTCATGGACATGACACCCGATGGCAGCCCTTTTATCGGTCGCACGGAAAAGCCGAACCTCTATTTCAATGGCGGCTGGTGCTACCAGGGATTCAAGGCGACACCGGCTTCGGGCTGGACCTTCGCCCATACGATTGCCAATGACGAGGAGCACGATTTCAACCGTGCCTTTTCGCTGGATCGTTTCGAAAAGGGCCGCGAGCTTGATGAATTCGGCATCGGCAACTGGACATACAAGCAATGAGAATCCCCTGTCCCCATTGCGGTGAAAGAGACGTCAGCGAATTTCGCTATGGCGGCGATGCAAGCAAGACCAGGCCCGCCCATGGCGAGGGTGACCTGAAAACCTGGCACGACTACTATTTCCTGTTCGACAATCCCAAAGGCCCGCATGATGAATATTGGCAGCATGTTCTGGGCTGCAGGCAATGGTTCAAACTGAAACGAGACACAGCGACGAATGAGATCGGTGAGCAGCCATGACCGCATTTCGCCGTCTCGATAAGGGTGGACGCATTGACCGGGGAAAGCCCATCAACTTCACCTATGATGGAAAACCCCTGAGCGGCTTTGCAGGTGACACGCTGGCGTCAGCCCTGCTCGCCAACGGCAAGACACTGTCATCGCGCAGTTTCAAATATCACCGCCCGCGGGGGCTCATGTCGGCAGGTGTTGAGGAACCAAACGGCCTGTTCACGATCAAAGGCAACGAACCCAACATTCCGGCAACCACAGTCGATCTCGTTGAGGGGCTTGTGGCGCAGAGCCAAAACGCCTGGCCATCCGTGGACTTCGACGTGATGGCGGTGAATTCGATCTTAAGCCCGGTCTTTCAAACTGGATTCTACTACAAGACCTTCATGGGTCCGTTCAAAAAGTCCTGGATGTTTTATGAACCTTTCATCCGGCGGGCGGCCGGCATCGGCAAAGGAAATTATGAAAAGGACCCTGACCGCTACGACACGCGCCATGAATTTTGCGATGTGCTGGTTGTGGGAGCGGGCCCCGCCGGACTGACAGCAGCCCTTGGCGCAGGCCGCAGCGGTGCGCGTGTGGCGCTGGTCGAACAGGATTGCGAACTTGGCGGACAGCTGCTTTCTGAAACCGACCGCGATTTCGAGATGTGGCGGACCTCGCAGGCCAACGAACTGCGGTCATTGCCCAACGTAACGATACGGACGCGAACAACAGCCCAGGGCCTCTATGATGATAACCTCGTGGTGCTGTTGCAGCGCCATGGCACTTATGATGCGGCGAAGGGAAAGCCGCGCCAGACGCTGATCGCGCTCCGCGCAAAATCCATCGTGTTTGCAACCGGCGCCACCGAACGCCCGCTGGTGTTTTCCAACAATGACCGGCCAGGCGTTATGCTGGCATCGGCTGTCAGAACCTATCTCAATCGATTTGGCATCGCTCCATTGAAGCGCACATTGATCGTGACCAACAACGACACCGCCTACAAAACTGCCTTCGATCTTGCCGAAGCCGGCATCGCCGTTACCATGGCGGACCATCGCAATGTGATCCCCTCCGACCTCCTGTCACACGCCGCCATGATGGGCATGGCGATGTTCCCCGGCACCGGAATAGCAGACGTGGAAGGCGCCAAACAGGTTTCCCGCGTGCAACTCGCCGGCAGCCATTCAGCCACCATTGAATGCGATGTGCTGGCCATGTCTGGCGGCTGGAACCCCGTTGTTCACCTCACATCTCATGGCGGCATCAAACCCGTTTACAATGAAGCCGTCGCCGCATTCGTGCCCGGTGGCTACGCCAAGAATCACTTTGGCGCAGGTGCGGTAACCGGAAAATTCGGATTTGAAGCGGCGATCAAGGATGGCAACGTGGCGGGATCGCAGGCAGCCATCGCCGCTGGTTTTGAAAAACCAGAAAAATCCGTGGCCGCCATTGGCGCAAAGGATCGCGCTTACAAATTGCAGGCGCAGTGGCAGCCGAAATCCGAGGGCAAGGGCAAAGCCTTCGTCGACTTCCAATCCGATGTCACGTTGAAGGATATCAAGACCGCGCATCAGGAGGGCTATGTCTCAGTCGAACATCTGAAGCGCTACACCACGCTGGGAATGGGAACCGACCAAGGCAAAACATCAAACATCAACGCGCTGGCGATCATGGCCGAGCTTGGCGGTATGCCAGTCAACCAGGCGGGAACCACGACTTTCCGGCCGCCCTACACAGGCCTTGCCATGGGCGCAATCGCAGGGCGAACCATTGGCCGCCATTTCAGGCCGCACCGGCTTTCGCCGTTGCATGATGCCAACCAGGCCCACGGCGCCACATTCATCGAAGCAGGCCTGTGGATGCGCGCCTGGTATTATGCCTGGGCGGGTTCAACGCCCGAGACAGCCTACATCAAGGAAATGGAACTGGTGCGCAAAAGTGTTGGCATCGCCGATGTCTCAACGCTCGGCAAGATTGATGTGCAGGGACCGGACGCGGCAGAATTTCTCAACCGCGTTTATGTCAACGGTTTCGCCAAGCTCCCCGTGGGCCGTGCCCGCTACGGCGTGATGCTGGCTGATGATGGCGTCGTGCTGGATGACGGCACCACAACACGTATCGCCGACAACCACTATTACATGACGACCACAACCGCGCAGGCAGGCGAGGTGATGTCGTGGCTGGAATTTCTTCTGCAAACCCAATGGACTGACCTCAAGGTTCACGTGACGTCGCTGACTGATGAATGGGCGGGCATGGCAATCTCCGGCCCGAAGTCCCGCCAGGCTTTGCAACTCGCATTTCCGGGGTCTGATGTTTCCAATGAAAGCCTTCCCTACATGGGTTGCCTTGATGTGCATATGGACGGCGTGCGAATTCGCATTCTGCGTCTCTCATTCTCAGGCGAATTGGCATACGAAGTTCACGTGCCCGCCGACTACGCCCATTCGCTGTGGGAGCATTTCCTGAAGGTGGCGGAGCCCTTGGGCATCAAGCCCTATGGCCTCGAAGCGCTGGCATCGCTCCGCATTGAAAAAGGCCACGTCGCGGGGCTTGAACTGGATCACCGCAATACGCTGGACGATCTGGGTCTTGGGAAAATGGCTTCTAAGGAAAAGCCCTACGTCGGCAAGGAACTGCGTTTCCGCGAGGCATTGCAGGCGCCAGATCGCTGGAGCCTGGTTGGCATTGAGCTGATGGAGCCCGACAAGAAGCTTCGGGGCGGCGCCATTTTGTTTCTGGCCACCGATCAGATCAAAGGCCATGGCCGGGGATACATAACGTCAGTCACCTGGTCCACCGAATTGAATAAGTTCATCGCACTCGGATTGTTCCAGGGCGGCATGAAACACGATGGTGCGGAAATCATCTGCGCTTTCCCGCTGAAGAACGAGAACGTGCGGGCGCGCATTGTATCGCCGCACTTCATTGACCGCGAAGGAGCCCGCCTCAATGCTTGATCGCAGGTCAGCGCTTGCCAGCGTAAAACCTTACAACAGCCCGCTTCTGCAAATTACTGAGGTGCGGGGATTTTCGCTGCTGCAAGTTGTGGGCGCCCCAAAGTCGATTTCTGCAATCAGCGGAAAGCTTCCAACGAAAGTTGGCATCGCCGTAGCAAGTGATGGTCGCACGTTGATGCGCACTGGTCCAAATCAAGTTTGGATTGTTGGCCCTGAGGCCGATGACATCGAAGTGAAACTTCGGGCGAGCGCCATCGTGACACCGCTATCTCACAGCCGCACCCGGATTGTCATGGAAGGCACAGCCTCGCGTGATGTATTGGCCAAGAGCGCGCCATTGGATTTCCATCCCGCTGTTTTCAAACCGGGCGCGTTCACCATGACCGGCATCCACCACACGCCCGTGCTGATCCACTGCACCGGCGAACACCGCTTTGAAATCTACGCGCTCAGAACATTTGCCGTGAGTGTTTGCGAATGGCTCACCGATGCGGCATTGGAGTTTGCATCGTGAAGGACATTCTTGACCTTGACAGATTTCCTCTCGGCAAACCGGGTTCGCCTGAATGGCAAGCGCTTGTCAAAAAGTGCCAGGCCGATCTTGAAGCAAATGGCATGTTCAATCTTGAAGGGTTCGTCAGGCCCCAAGCCCTTGATCGCGCTGTGGCCGAATTGCGCCCTGTTCTCGATACCTTGTCCTTCACCCACAAGCGCCGCCACAACATCTACTTCAAAAAGGAAATTCCCGGCCTGAGCGCGGGTCATCCCGCACTTCGCATGACAGAGACGGTCAATCACACGGTCTGCTATGACCAGATCCCGGACAGTGTGCCTGCGTGGATCTATGAATGGCCGAACTTCGTCGTCTTTCTTGCAGCTGTCATGCAGAGGGAAACCCTGTTCCCCATGCGTGATGCACTGGCGCGGGTGAACGTGATGGCTTACCGCGACGGCGAGGCGCTCAACTGGCATTTCGACCGCAGCGAATTCACCACCACCATTTTGCTTCAGGCACCTGAGGCGGGCGGTGACTTCGTCTATCGCAGCGACCTCCGCTCCGACACGGACCCCAATTACGACGGCGTTGCGAAATTGCTTGAGGGTAAAGACGATCAGGTGAAAACCCTGAAACTGGCAGCCGGAACCCTGAACGTATTCCGCGGCAAAAACACCGCCCATAAAGTGAGCACCGTGAAGGGACCCCGCGAACGCATCATCACGGTATTTTCCTATTTCGACAGGCCGGGCGTGAAATTTTCCGCTGAAGAGCAGATGGGGTTCTACGGTCGCGCGGTTTAACGGTGTAAAAGCATCATCCGCTCATGATAATTTTCACCCATTTCCACTCTTGTCGTCATTCCGGTCATCATTCCGGCTTTCGCCGGCATGACGTATCCAAAGATCAACTCAACACATCCCTGATCCTGTAATACATCATCGCTGCCACCAACAGGGGGGTTCGCAGGGCGCCGCCGGGGAAGGGGAGGTGTTTTACCCGCGCCAGCAGATCAAATCTT
>JANNXN010000072.1:0-1811 GCA_031409595.1 Rhodobiaceae bacterium | reverse complement strand
GTGGCGCCAGCGCCAATCACCGTGTGGATTTCATCGATGAACATGATGGCGCCGGGGCGGGCTTCGATCTCCTTGATCACAGCCTTCAGCCGCTCTTCAAAGTCACCGCGATAGCGCGTGCCAGCAAGCAACACGCCCATGTCGAGCATGTAGATCGTGCAATCCTTCAAGACATCCGGAACTTCGCCCTTGATGATCTTGCGCGCCAATCCTTCTGCAATGGCAGTTTTGCCAACGCCGGGATCGCCCACAAACAGCGGATTGTTCTTCGAACGCCGGCACAGGATTTGAATGGTGCGGTTGACTTCATTCTCGCGGCCAATGAGCGGATCAATCTTGCCTTCAGCCGCTTTCTTGTTGAGGTCTATGCAGTAGGCCTCAAGCGCATCACCATCGCCTTTTTTCTTGGTGCCCGTTTCGGCCGGATCACCATCACCACCGCCCGGCTGCTGATCCTGGTCAACACCGCGCACAGGCCGCGTCTCGCTATGGCCCGCGCGCTTGGCAATGCCGTGTGAAATATAGTTCACCGCGTCATAGCGCGTCATGTCCTGTTCTTGCAGGAAGAAGGCGGCGTGGCTCTCGCGCTCGGCAAAAATGGCAACCAGCACATTCGCACCCGTCACTTCTTCGCGGCCGGACGATTGCACATGGATAACGGCGCGCTGGATAACCCGCTGGAAGCCAGCCGTGGGCTTGGACTCCAGCACTTCATCAGAAATCAGGTTGGCCAATTCCGCGTCGATGTAAGCCACAAGATTGGCGCGCAGCTCATCCACATTCACATTGCAGGCGCGCATGACGGCCACCGCATCCTTGTCTTCAATCAAAGACAGAAGCAGATGTTCGAGCGTCGCGAACTCGTGGTGGCGCTCATTGGCGTAAGCCAAAGCGCGATGGAGGGCCTTCTCAAGGCTGCGTGAAAACGTAGGCATGATAGTGAGGCTACTCCTTTTCCATGGTACATTGCAAAGGCTGCTGATGCTTCTTCGCAAAATCCATGACCTGGGTTACTTTTGTCTCAGCAATTTCAAACGTATACACACCACACACGCCAACCCCCTTCTGATGCACATGCAGCATGATGCGGGTTGCCTCCTCAGCCGATTTGCCGAAGAACTGCTGCAGCACATGCACCACAAATTCCATCGGCGTATAGTCATCGTTCAACAGCAGAACCTTGTAGAGGCTCGGCTTCTTGGTTTTGATCTCGGTGCGGGTGATGACCCCCACCTGTCCACCGCCATCCTTATGTGAGTCTTTCTGCGCCATGGAGATGATTATATAGGAAGTCGTGGCAAAATTGGGAGGGGGTTGCACAAAAGTGTTTAACCCTTTGTGTTCAGGCAAAATTATGCCGGGGTTGAAAACGGTTATGCCGTTTCCGGGGCAGAAGTTAAGGTTTACGCTTCAGCTTGTGTCGGGCCTCATCGCATCACAGGCGAGGCCATGGCATTCGATGAGCACCTCGTCGACTTCGTGAAGCGGCTTCCGGCGATAGCCCGGCGGATGGCCCGGCCTGAGCGGCGACCTGAACTTCGGACTTTTTGCCCTCTCCCGCCTCACCCGCCAGCGGGCGAGACGCCTGGCCTGGCGCGGCAGATCCTCGAGTGCGAACTTGAGGGCCTGGAGCCTGCGGGTGAGACGCTCCGCATTGACGAGGCCATCGGGCGACGGCGGGGGTTCAACCACAGGCCGGGGTGCTGGAAACAGGGCTGCCACCCGGGGATCAGGTCCGAAGAAATGAATGCGCGGCTCCATCCGCTTGAATGCCCGGCGGCGCGGGCCTTTGAAATTCTTGCGCGGATCGA
>JANNXN010000071.1:0-13279 GCA_031409595.1 Rhodobiaceae bacterium | reverse complement strand
AATCGAGATAATCGGAAAATCCTTGGCCAGCTTGGCAAGATAGGCAGCCTGCTCCGAAATTGAGCGCTTCTTGCCCTCGCCTTCGTAATCATAAACGCCGTTCTTGAAAAACTCCGTGGCGGCGCAATCCAGCCCCAGGTAGATTTCCTTGCCCGGCTTGTAACCGGCTTGTTCGATTGCCTTGTAGGCAAACTCCAGCGCTGCTTCCGCCGATGGAAGGTTGGGCGCAAAGCCGCCTTCATCACCCACGTTGGTATTATGTCCAGCCTTCTTCAGCGCGCCCTTCAACGTGTGGAATACTTCAGCCCCCATGCGCAGCGCTTCCTTGAAGGAGGGTGCCCCCACGGGCAGGATCATGAATTCCTGAAAATCGATGGGATTGTCCGCATGGGCACCGCCGTTGATGATGTTCATCATGGGAACGGGCAATGTGCGCGCCGATGCACCACCCACATATCGGTAGAGCGGAAGCCCGCAGGACTCCGCCGCAGCCTTGGCAACGGCCAAGGAAACACCAAGAATGGCATTGGCCCCAAGCCGCGCCTTGTTGGGCGTGCCATCAAGAGCGATCATCGCGCGGTCAACGGCGATCTGATCCTCCGCATCCTTGTCGATGAGATTGTCAAAAATCTCACCGTTAACGGCAGCCACGGCGTTCAGAACACCCTTGCCGCCATAGCGCTTTTTGTCACCATCCCGAAGTTCAACCGCTTCGTGGGCGCCAGTTGATGCACCCGATGGAACCGCCGCCCGGCCAAACGAACCATCTTCAAGAATAACATCCACCTCAACAGTAGGGTTGCCCCGGCTGTCCAAAATTTCGCGGGCGGTAACATCAAGAATGGCGGTCATGGGAAACTCCAAAACAAGGTTGGAAGCGGCTTATGGCGCGGAGCTGTGATGATTGCAAGCCAAGGCTGTTCTCTTAGCGCGCCAACCGCCCCATCGGAATGATTTCCCGTGAAGCTGGCGTGAACTTGCCACCTGCCCAATCGCCCAGCCACTCATCGACCACCAGCCCGCAATTTGCCATCATCGCTGCAACAGCGGGCTGCGGCGTGAATTGAATAACTGATTGGGCGGAGAACAACTGCCCGGTTGAAGTCACCAGATAGTTTGTATCGTAAGTAACATTGCCCGTATCCTGATCATAAACTGCGGTGTTCCAGGCCTTGACCTCGCCCAATTTTGGATGCGCCAAGAAGCGGATGGAATCTTGAGTGCCCCATTCCAACCATTCCTTTGCAAATGGATTGCGCATGTCAAATATGAAGCGGCCCTTTGGAGAAAGATGCCGGGCGATAGTTTTCAGGACAGCCAACTGATCATCCCGAGTGCGGAAAACCTGGAAAGCATGCCCCGTCAGCAAGACAAGTTCAAAGCTGCGGTCCAAATTCAAATCACGTGCGTCGCCCTCAATCCAGCTCGCCAGCCCGCCAGTCGTTTTTGACCGTGCAATGTCCAGCATGGGGCGATTTGGATCCACGCCCACAACCACACGACCATCAACTGCCAGCACCGCTGCGAGCCTTCCCGTACCGCAACCAAGATCAAGAACGGATGCAGCATTTTGAGCCAGCGAGCGGCAGCAGGCATCGTCCTGACCCCATGTGTTCTCCAGATCGTAGAATTCAGCAAGTTGCGGATCTTGATAGAGCCGGTCAACAAAAGTTTCGTGCACACCTCACCTCCACTTTACACGCCAGTCACCTTGCCAATACACCCTATCAGTGACACTCTCCAACCATGTTAACTCTCATGCTTCTCCGCCATGCAAAGTCGGACTGGTCCGAGGATGGGCAGGCTGATGTCGACCGGCCGTTGAATAGCCGCGGAGAATCAGCGGCCAAGGTCATCGGCCGTTACATGGCTGACAATGCTCAGGTGCCCGATCTCGTGTTCTGCTCGCCAGCCAGGCGCGCTATGCAGACATGGGAAATCGCTGCGAAACAGTTGCCATCTCCTCCACCCACCCATGTTGAACCGGACATTTATAATTTCGGTGACGGTCGGATGCTTCTGCAGTGCCTTCGCACCAAGGCGGGCAAAGCACGATCGGTTCTCATCGTCGGCCACAATCCATCAATCGGACACCTGGCGAAAAAGCTTGTTGGCCAAGGCGACAGCAAACTTCGTGCGGTGATGGATGAAAAATATCCCACTGCCACGCTGGCGGTGATCACTTTCAGCATTGATGATTGGGCAGCTCTAACTGAAGGCGCAGGAACCCTCCTGCGTTTCGTCAGGCCAAAGGATGTTGAATAACAGGCAAGATGCGATGACCCTCCCGGAATGACGGGGAGAGTTAAGCGGCTGGACTGAGTTGCCTCAGCATCAACACCATGTTCGCTTGGGCGTCGGTGCCGCCCACATTCCGGATTTTGTGGGGCAGGTCGCCGCGATAACGGATGGCTTCGCCCGTCTTGGCCACCTTCACCTCTTCGCCCACGGTGATCTCGACCTCGCCCTTGATCATATAGAGGTGTTCGACCGTGCCCGGCGGATGGGGGTCTGATTCCAACACTCCGCCTGCCTTGGCCTGAAAGTCATACCACTGCGTAAGATCAACCAAACTCAACGGGCCGGTAATGGCCAGACGGCACAGCCCGTCCTGGCTTTCCAGAATGGGCACGGCTGATTTAGCCTGATGCTCCAGAAACACAGCCCCACTGTCGGCCTTCAGAACCTCGTCAATGCTCGTGTCCAGCGCCCGCGACAATCGGTAAACTGTTGAAAGTGTTGGGTTTGTTTCGTTACGCTCGATCTGCGAAATGATTGACTTGGCAACCCCGGATTGCTCTGACAACTCACCCAACGACATGTTGTAGGCCTTCCGCAACCGCTGGATGGTTTTTCCCAAAGCGGGCGTCGGATCAACATCCTGTGAACCGTTACTCTTTTTCGAGCGTGGCGTTGACATTTCGCTGTCCTTTATTTAGAACTATCGTTCGTAATACAGAACGAAACCCTATTCTAGCCTTTTCGATCGGTAAATCAATTGAATTCGCTAAGTTATAGGAAACATCTAAAAACGGCGTAAACGTCCGGAGAAGCGAACAGGAGCGACAAATATGCGTTATTTCCCCATATTTTACGACCTTGAGGGCCGGAAAGTCGTGGTTGTAGGCGGTGGGGAAGAAGCCCTTCGCAAGGTTCGCCTGTTGCTCAAAACCAACGCCAATATATCAGTCATAGCTCCCGTCCTCCATGCTGAGCTGGCCTCGGAGCCCCGCGTCGAATGGCTGGCTGGCCGTTTTGCCCCGCATTTACTCGACGGTGCAGCATTGGTCTATTCCGCCGAGCCCGAGCTCAACCACATCGTCAGCACGGAAGCCAAACTGCGCGGCATTCCGGTGAACGTCATCGACGAAGCAGATATTTCGACCTTCATCACCCCCTCGATCGTTGACCGTGATCCGGTTGTTGTGGCCATTGGCACTGAAGGAACCGCCCCAGTCCTGGGTCAGGGCATCCGCGCCCGCATTGATGCCATGCTGCCGGTTGGATTGGGCGACTTGGCCACCAAAGCCAATGCTTTGCGAGCCCACGTTGCCAAAAAAATTCCCCATGGCAATCGCCGCCGCTCGTTCTGGCAGAAGTTCTTTTTCGGCCCGATCAGAAACGCCAGTCTCGCTGGCGATGAGGAAAGCTATTCGCGTGAACTGAACATCGCACTCGTTGACGAAGCCGCACCCTCCATCGGCCGTGTCTCGCTCGTGGGCGCAGGCCCCGGCGACCCGGAACTTCTGACGCTGAAAGCCCAGCGCAAACTGCAGGAAGCTGACGTGATCGTTTATGACCGACTCGTCGGTCCCGGCGTTCTGGAAATGGCAAGGCGCGATGCGGTTCGCATCAACGTTGGCAAAACGCCTTATGAGCCATCGCCCAAGCAATCCGATATCAACGCCATCCTCATCCGTGAAGCCCGCGCCGGAAAGCATGTGGTGCGCCTCAAGGGCGGTGATCCCTATGTGTTTGGCCGTGGCGGCGAAGAGCAAGCCGCGCTCGAAGCCAACGGCATCCATGTTGATGTGGTGCCGGGAATTACCGCCGCCTTGGGCTGTGCCGCTGCAATCGGCTTGCCGCTCACCCAGCGTGGACAAAACCGCTCATTCACATTCCTGACGGGCACTTCAGAAGATGGCGCCGCCAAACATGATTGGGCTTCTCTCGCCAAACCCGGCTCCGCCTTTGCGATTTATATGGGCGTGAACGCGGCTGGCGAAATTGCCAGCGAATTGTTGGCCGCAGGCATTGCGCCGCAAACGGAAGTCACCGTTGTTGAGAACGGCACGCTTGCAGATCAGCGCGTGCTTTCAACATCAATCGGCAGCCTGTGGGAAACATTGCAGAGAGCCGGCGTCGCGGGCCCGGCAATAATCTATGTGGGCCTGTCACACGCCAAGTCATCGGCAGACGTGGTTCCTTTCCCAACCCGCGAAGACATCACTTCAGATATTTTAAGGGCAGCATCATGAGCACCATCGAAAAAGGCCAGGTGATGACCGCCAATCGCCTGCGCGATGGCGAAGTCGTATTCCTCACCCGTGCAGGCACATGGAACGAGAAGATCGATGAAGCGGCAATGGCGCTGGAGCCCCAGGCGAAAGCCGCTCTCACCGCGCGTGCCGCCGAGGATGAGAAGGCAACTGTTGTAACAGGCGCCTATCTCTTTGACGCTGAGCGTATTGATGGACGGGTGCGCGCCATTCACATGCGCGAACGCATACGCACCCTAGGCCCAACCGTCAGGCGCGATCTTGGCAAGCAGGCCGAAGGCACCGCTGGCGCATTTGCCTTTCAGGAGAATTGATCCATGTATCGCTATGATGAATTTGATCACCAGTTCGTTCGCGAGCGCACCGCGCAGTTCAGGGATCAGGCCGATCGGCGGCTCAAGGGCGAGTTGACTGAAGAAGAGTTCCGTCCTTTACGCCTGATGAATGGCCTTTATCTTCAATTGCATGCCTACATGCTGCGCGTTGCCATTCCCTATGGAACCCTATCATCCAGGCAAATGCGCATGCTCGCTTACATTGCCGAGAAGTGGGACCGTGGATATGGCCACTTCACCACGCGCCAGAACATCCAATACAACTGGATCAAGCTCGAAGACACGGCAGATATTCTCGCGGCCCTCGCCGAAGTCGAAATGCATGCCATTCAAACCTCCGGAAATTGCATCCGCAATGTCACCACAGATCATTGGGCGGGCGCTGCTGCCGATGAAATTTCTGATCCGCGGCCCGTGGGTGAATTGCTGCGTCAGTGGTCATCGCTCCATCCCGAATTTTCCTATCTCCCGCGCAAATTCAAAATTGCGGTGACGGGTGCCCCCAATGACCGGGCCGCTGTTAAAGTTCACGACATTGGCCTGCGCATGCACAAAAATGACGCAGGCAAGATTGGCTGGGAAGTCATTGTTGGCGGCGGCCAGGGCCGCACCCCGATGATCGGCGTCACTGTGCGCGACTTCCTGCCGGAGAATGAACTCGTCGCCTATATCGAAGCGATCATGCGGGTCTATAATCTCTATGGCCGCCGTGACAACAAGTACAAGGCACGCATCAAAATTCTGGTGCACGAAATAGGCGCCGAAAAATTCAAGTCGGAAGTCGAGACCGAATATGCCAGGCATCCGCAACAAACAACTGAAGTTGAGGAAAAGGAACTGGCCCGCATCGCCGCCTATTTCGCTCCACCGCAGTTCGAAAAGCTGTCACGCTTTGCGCCAGCGTTCGAAGATGCAAAATTGAAACACCCGGAATTTGCCCGGTGGACGCGCAACAATCTCGCCGCCCACAAGGTTGATGGCTACACCATCGTCAACATATCTCTGAAGCCGGAGGGCGGCATACCGGGCGACGCCACAGCCGATCAGATGCGCCTCATGGCTGACCTGGCCGAGCGTTATTCCCATGATGAACTGCGTGTCAGCCATCCCCAGAACATCATTCTTCCCCACGTCAGGAAAGATGACGTTTACGCCATTTGGCAGCAACTTGGCCCGGCCGGATTGGCAACCGCAAACTATGGCCTGGCCGGTGACATCATCGCCTGCCCCGGCATGGATTACTGCGCGCTGGCAACCGCCCGCTCCATTCCCATATCCCAGGCAATTTCCCGCAAATTCGCCGATCTTGATGTCCAGGAAAAAATCGGCCCGGTCAAAATCAACATATCGGGATGCATCAATGCCTGCGGCCATCACCATGTGGGCCACATCGGCATTCTCGGCCTCGACAAGAAGGGCGAGGAATTTTACCAGATCACCCTTGGTGGCTCCTCCACCGAGAGTGCCTCAATAGGTTCCATTCTGGGTCCTGGTTTTGCCGGCCACGAAGTTGCCGACGCCATCGAAAAAATTCTCGAGACCTATGTGAAGCTCCGGCAGCCCGGCGAAGAATTCCTCTACGCCTATCGAAGATTGGGACCCAACCCCTTCAAGGAGGCTCTCTATGCCACTGCTTAGAAACAATGCCTTTGTTGTCGATACCTGGACTCACTTAGGCCTAGAGGACAAACTGCCGGATGGCGGCAATGTCGTTCTGCCTTTCCAGCGCCTGAAGAATGAATGGGAGTCATTGGCCAAGTTTCCGGGCCAACTCGGCGTCTTGCTGAACAACTCGGATCACGCAGGCGAGCTTGAGCATTTCCTGCCGCATCTGGCGCTTGTCATTCTGCCTTTCCCCGCATTCACCGATGGCAGGGCCTACTCAATCGCCCGGCAAATTCGCCTCGCTGGCTATCGCGCAGAATTGCGGGCAACCGGAAATCTCCTGCCCGATCAATTCCAGTACATGCAGCAAGTGGGCTTCACGTCCTTCGACGTGTCAGACCGCTTCCCCTTAAGCATGTGGCAATCCGCAGCAAAGCAAATGTCGCTGGCCTATCAGCGTGGTCTTTATCGCCGCACCGGCGAAACTGAAGTGTGGACCGAGCGGCACATGGAAGCTGCCCCATGGGAGGAGCAACCCCATGCCGGATAACTCACTCGTTGAAGCTTATGCAGGTCTCGAAGGCCGCGACCTCATCAAATCGGTCCTGCGCAATCACGTGGGAAAAACCGCACTCGTGTCATCATTTGGAGCAGAGTCCGCCGTGCTCCTCCATATGGTTTCAGAAATTGATCCCCATCTGCCGGTCATTTTTTTGGATACCGGGAAACTGTTTCAGGAAACCCTGGATTATCGCGACAAGCTGATTGCCGAATTGGGCCTCACAAATGTGCGTTCAATCCAGCCCGCCAAGGAAGACCTGGAGGCATTTGACTCGGATGGATATTTGCATCTGCTCGACACTGATACGTGCTGCAACATCCGAAAAGCTATTCCGCTCGAAAAAGCGCTAACTGAATTTGACGTCGTCATATCAGGCCGCAAGCGCTTTCACGGCGCCGACCGCGCGGATTTGGATTTCATCAGCATCGCAGACAGTCGCCTGAAGGTTGAGCCTTTGGCAGGTTTCACAGCGCTGGATATTCATGCCTACATGGTCAGTCATCACCTGCCCAGCCACCCGCTGAAACTCGAAGGCTATCGCTCCATAGGCTGCGAACCCTGCACCAAGCGCGGTGGCACCGATGAAGATCCACGTGCCGGCCGCTGGTCTGGCACCGACAAAACAGAATGTGGCATTCATTTTACCGCAAATGGACAAATTATACGCACAGTTCAGCGCCAGACTGTAGCCGCCTAAATATTTCGCTTTCGAGGGGATACTCTAAATGCAGGATTTTCTGGCGTTCGGATTGGTAGGATTTCTGGCGCAACTCATTGATGGCGCATTGGGAATGGGTTTTGGTGTTATCTCGTCTTCAATTCTGTTGGCCCAGGGCGTTCCGCCAGCTCTCGCATCAGCCAGCGTCAACGCTGCCAAACTCCCGACAACCGGAACCGCAGCCCTGTCACATTTCTATCATAAAAACCTCGACCTGAACGTTGTCTTCAAACTCTGCGCGTTCGGCGCACTTGGCGGAGTAATCGGTGCGGCAGTTCTCACCAGCCTCAAGGGCCCCTCATTGATGGTCATCATAAACCTCTACCTGGTATTGATCGGCCTGCTCATAGTGTATCGCGGCATCCAAAACATCGCCCCGAAACTGTTGCCTGCGCGCTTCACCCGGCTGATAGGCCTTGCAGGCGGCCTCATCGAAGGCATTGGCGGAAGCTGGGGACCGATCGTTACAACCAGCCTGCTTGGATCGGGAACCGAGTCACGCTACGCCATCGGCTCAAGCAACTTCGCCGAATTCGTTGTGAGCGTTGCGGTGTTCACAACATTCGTTCTGGCGTTTGCAGTGGGCTATTGGGAAGGCGGCGCCGATTGGCGCAGCGTTGCGTATCCCGTCGCCGGATTGGTCATCGGTGGATTGCCGGCCGCATTGATTGGCGGCTACCTTTCCAAAGTAACGCCAAGACGGGCACTGACAATCATAGTCGGACTTCTCGCAATCAGTATCGGAGTCTACCGGACACTGACGGCTTAACGCAAAATCGCCTGCTTCAAATCGCCGATCAGGTCAGCCACATCTTCAAGCCCGACTGACAGGCGCAAGTTGCCGTCGCTGATTCCCATCATGGCGCGGGCCTCCGGACCAATGTTGCGGTGGGTGGTTGTGGCAGGATGCGTGATCAGGGATTTCGCATCGCCAAGATTGTTCGAGATATCGATAATGCCAAGATTGCGGAGCACATCAAAGGCCTTCGCCTTGCCGCCAGCCACATTGAACGAAACCATGGTGCCGCCCATTTTCATCTGCTGGCGCGCCAGCTTCGCTTGCGTGTGCGTGTCATGATGCGGATAGTAAACCCGCTCAACGCCCTTGATTGCCAGCAGCGCATCCGCAATGGCGGCGGCAGCGCGGCTCTGCGCTTCAACCCGCAAATTGAGTGTCTCCAAACCCTTGAGCAAAACCCATGCATTGAACGGCGACAGCGTCGGGCCCGTGTGGCGCAGAAACGGCTTCAGCAGTTCTTCCTTGAATTTTTTCGAAGAAAGAATGGCGCCGCCGAAAACCCTGCCCTGCCCATCCGTGTGTTTCGTGCTTGAATAGAAAACAATGTCGGCGCCCAGTTCCATCGGCTTCTGCAAAATGGGCGTCGCAAACACATTGTCAATGATCACAACCGCGCCAGCCTTGTGGGCCACATCGCAAATCATCGGAATATCGAGAACTTCCAACAAGGGGTTGGACGGTGTTTCAAGAAACACACATTTGGTATTTGGCTTTATGGCCTGCTTCCAGGCAGCCGCATCCGTGCCGTCAACCAGATCATATGTAATGCCAAAGCGCGGCAGAATAACCGTGATGATTTGATAGTTTGAACCAAACAGTGAGCGCGACGCTACAACGTGATCACCAACTTTCAGCTGGCAGGCGAGCGCTCCAAAAGCCGCCGACATGCCGGAAGCAACCGCATAACAGGCCTCCGCACCCTCCAGCAGCCGCAAACGCTCTTCCAGCATTGAAACCGTCGGGTTGCCGTAGCGGCCGTAGATATAGCCGTCCTCTTCGCCGGCAAATCGCCGCTCGGCGGTTTCCGGATCCTCATAGGCATAGCCAGATGTGAGATAGATGGCCTCAGACGTTTCACCATGCACCGAGCGATCCATTCCACCACGCACAAGCTTCGTGGCATCACCCCACCCGGCGGGGTTTTGACGCTTCGTATATTTTCCCATTAGCTTTGAACCCAGGGCAGTCCTGCGGCTTTCCAGCCGTTTGTTGTGCCGCGATGGCCGTTGGCATCCTTGTCGCCTTCAAAACCCTGGGCCACATTCCAGCAATTGGTGTAACCAACCTCTGTCAAAGCCGACGCCGCCGACGAAGACCTGGCGCCCGAACGGCAGATGCAGAGAATTTCCGTATCCTTGGGCAACCCCATCTGTTCAACTTCCTGAACAAAATTGGCGTTGACCTGCATTGCCGGAAACACCTGCCAAGCCAACCGCACCAGGCGCTCAACTGCCGGAACGCCAACAAATGTCCATTCCGGCTGGGTGCGCACGTCAATCAGGACGGCTGCGGAATTGCCCTGCAATCGCTGATGGGCCTCAGTCGGCGAAATGTTACCTTTATGCATAAAACCTGCTTCCTCTTTAACCCCAACAATAGTCGAAAGATTTTGAACTCGCAAAGGAAAGTTCTGGCTCACAAGGGGCAAGACAGCTGGTGCCTTTAAGCAATTCCATCGGCATGGTAAGTGCCGTGCATAGCTTTTTCCTGGAGTCTCCCTGATGTCAAAAACCCTTCCCCAGCGCGCCGACGTCGTCATCATTGGCGGCGGCATCGTCGGCGCATCCATTGCCTATCACCTGGGCAAGATCGGCATCACCAACACAGTGCTCCTCGAACGCAAACAACTGACCTCCGGCACGACATGGCATGCCGCAGGCCTGGTTGGCCAATTGCGCGCCTCCCGCAACCTCACCGAACTGGCGAAATACACCACCAACCTTTTTGAAGGCCTCGAGAAAGAAACCGGCCAGGCCACGGGCTTCAAGCAGAACGGCTCCATCTCAATCGCACTCACCGATGGCCGAATGGAAGAACTTCTGCGCGGCGCCTCCATGGCCAAGAGTTTCGGCCTGGCGGTCGATGTTGTTTCTGTCGGCGACATCAGGGAACGGGTTCCGCACTACAATATGGATGGCGTCAAAGGCGGCGTATTCCTGCCCAAAGACGGCCAGGTAAACCCCATTGATGTAACCCAGGCGCTTGCCGCAGGAGCGCGCTCGCGCGGCGGCAAAGTCTTCGAAAACACCAAAGTCACCCGCATCATCGTTGAGAAGGGAAAAGCCGTTGGCGTTGAAACACCTGACGGCACGATCATGGCGGACAAGATCGTGATTGCGTCCGGCATGTGGTCGCGCGAATTGGGCCGCAGCATTGGCGTCAACATCCCGCTCTATGCCTGTGAACACTTCTACATCGTGTCCGAACCCATAGCAGCACTGCCCCGCAACATGCCTGTGGTTCGCGTGCCCGATGAATGCACTTACTATAAAGAGGATGCCGGCAAGTTGATGGTGGGCGCATTCGAGCCAACCGCAAAACCCTGGGGTGGCGGTGGCATCGACGAAGAACACGCATTCGTAACCTTGCCGGAAGACATGGATCACTTTGAACCCATCCTCGCCAATGCCATAGGCCGGGTGCCATTGTTGGAAACCGCTGGCATCCAGCTCTTCTTCAATGGCCCGGAAAGCTTCACTCCCGACAATCGTTATTATCTCGGTGAAGCCCCGGAGGTGAAAAATTGCTATGTGGCAACCGGCTTCAATTCCATCGGCATTCAGTCCTCCGGTGGAGCGGGGCTGGTGCTGTCGCAATGGATCAAGAACGGCCATCCACCCATGGATGTGAACGGCATGGACATCCGCCGCATCCATCCATTCCAATCCGTGCGCGAATATGTCCATGACCGCGTCGCTGAATCCCTCGGTCTGCTCTACGCCATGCACTGGCCTTATCGCCAAGCGGAAACCGCACGCGGCGTCAGGCGTTCCCCTCTCTATGAGCAAACCAAAAAACTCGGCGCGGTGTTTGGTGAAGTCAATGGCTGGGAGCGGCCAAACTGGTACGCGCGCGATGGCGTAAAACCCGAGTACGAATATTCATACGGGCGGCAGAACTGGTTTCCTTGCGCCGATTACGAAGCCAAGCAGTTGATGACCCATTGCGCTTTCTTTGATCAATCATCATTTGCAAAATACAGTGTCGAAGGTCGGGACGCTTGCCAAGTCCTGAACAATATAAGCGCCAACAATGTCGACGTGGAACCCGGCCGCATCGTTTACACCCAGTGGTGCAACGAGCGGGGCGGTATAGAAGCCGATCTCACCGTAACGCGGTTGGAAGAAAACAAATTTCTGGTGGTGACTGGAGCCGTGCCGCAAACCCGCGACATGGCCTGGCTCAAACGCCACACGCCTGATGATGCCCACTGCGTCTCAACCGACATCACATCAGGCCTTCCCATGATTGCTGTCATGGGCCCAAAATCACGTGCCCTGTTGCAAAAACTTTCTGGCGCTGATTTATCCAACGCCGCATTCCCCTTCGGCACGTCCAAAGAAATCGAAATCGGTTACGCCCGCGTCCGGGCGTCGCGCATCACCTATGTGGGCGAACTTGGTTGGGAACTCTATATTCCAACCGAATTTGTGGCCCACGTTTTTGAACGGTTGCGGGCAGCGGGCAACGAGTTTGGCCTGACTCCCGCCGGCATGCACACCATGAACAACTGCCGCACCGAAAAAGCCTATCGCCACTGGGGCCACGATATTTCAGACGAAGAAACGCCGGTGGAAGCCGGCCTGAGTTTCGCCGTCGCATGGGACAAAAACTTCATCGGCCGCGAAGCATTGCTGAAACAAAGAGCTGCGCCCATCCAACCCAAACGCATGATATGTTTAGCCCTCGATGACAGCAGCGCCGCAGCGCCCATGATGTATCATGAAGAACCCATCTACCGCGACGGCATCATCGTAGGCTCAACCACCTCCGGCGCCTGGGGCCACCGCGTAAACCTCTCGCTTGGCATGGGCTACGTAAAGAACGATACCGGCGTCACCAAAGACTGGCTGGCAAGCGGCGACTGGGAAGTAGAACTCGCCTGGAAACGCTACGGCGCAAAAGTCCAGTTGCAGAGTTTTTATGATCCGAAGGGGGAGAGGATTAAAGTCTAATTCTTGTCATCTTTGAATTCGATGTCCCAATGGCTGCCGTCGCAGAAAGGCTTGTTCTTTGAAGCTCCGCAGCGGCAAAGCGTGAAGTGTTCCATGCTCGCGCCGCTGGCAGGTGGCACGCCAATCAGCTCTATGCCACCGCTGACTTCATAGGGTCCGTCTTTGCCCATGGTAACAGCAGGCTCGCCGTCCTGGCCAATGGCTTCAACGCCATCAATTGAATAACTGAGGGCTCCGGAAGGGCACCGGCGGACAACAGCTATGATTTCCTCCACCGTGGCTCCATCGCAGTTTATCCATGGTCTGGCCTCAGAGTTGAAAACTGCGGCAAGACTTTCCGTGCAATGGCCCGCATGAGCACAGATGCTACGGTTGTCATGAATGGTGATTCTACGACCGACGTAATTTTTTCGCTTATCTTTGCCGCCGTCGCTCAAGCGCGCACTTGCGAACCCGTTGCCCTTGTGAGTTCCGTCACAGAATGGTTTGTTGGCTGATCCCCCACACCTGCAAAGCGCCATGACAGGTTTGACTTCCAGTTCTCCGCCTTGCGAGTCAGTCAGCCTGCCGAGCCCTTTTACAACTA